>CAZDTC010000274.1:0-3853 GCA_964508125.1 uncultured Candidatus Kuenenia sp. | reverse complement strand
AGGCCCCGACGTTGAACTGGCCGATGTCGTCGCCCCAGATCACGAGGATGTTGGGCTGCCGGGGTGCCTGCGCGGCGGCAGGCAGGCAGGCGGCTGCGGTGGCGAGGGCGGCGAAGATCGAAAGCGAGCGGCGCAAACTGGTCATCAGCAGGGTGCTCCGAGGGGAAGAACGAGCACAGTGTGGTAGGCCCTAGCCAACCGTTCGAGCAATGCGGAATTGGCCAAAAGGCTGAGATCAACGACAATCGGTTCCTTTCGAGAGAATGTGGTTTTTATGAAGACCCCACTTCCCATCGACCCGGCCGCACTCCTGCGGCCGCGCCGCACCATCCGCGGGATGTCGGCGATCCTGCTCCCCTTCCGCGCCGACCGCACGATCGACTGGGACGCCTTCGCGGCCCACGTCGCCCGCACGCATGCGGCCGGCATCACGCCCGCCGTCAACATGGACACGGGCTACGTCCAGCTCATCGACGACGCCACCCGCCGGCAGGCCCTGGCCCGCGCCCGCGAGGCGGTCGGCTCGGGAGAACTCGTGGCGGGGGCCTGCGTGGTCGATACGGCCGGCACGGCCTTCGACGAGGTGGCGTATGGCCGCCAGTTCGAGATGATCGCGGCGGTGGGAGCGACCCCGGTGATCTTTCCGTCGTTCGGCCTCACGGCCGGTAGCGACGCCGACTTCATCGCCCGCATCCGTCGGCTCGCGGACCGTGTCGAGCGGTTCATCGGCTTCGAGCTCTCCACGGCGTTCGTGCCGAGCGGCCGCGTGCTCTCGATCGAGGCCTATGCTGACCTCGTGGCGATCCCAAACTGCATCGGCGCGAAGCACTCGTCACTCTCGCGGCGGCTCGAATGGCAGCGGCTCGCCCTGCGCGACCGGCTGCGGCCGGAGTTTCACGTGTTCACCGGCAACGATCTCGCCATCGACATGGTGCGCTACGGCAGCGACTGGCTGCTCGGCCTCTCGACCGCCTGGCCCGAAGCGTTCGCCCGCCGTGATGCCTGGTGGGCCGCGGGCGACGCCCGGTTCGACGAACTCGACGACGCCCTCCAGGCTCTCGGCGATTTCGCGTTTCGCGCTCCGGTGCCGGCCTACAAGCATTCGATGGCCCAGGCGCTCCATCTCCGCGGCCTCGTCGCCAGCGACGAGCCGCATCTGCAGAGCCCGCGCCGGCCGGCCACCGACCGCGAGATCATCGCCACGATCCTGGCCCGGATCGCCGCCGCGCTGGAGGCCGCGCCATGAGCACGTCGTATCCCAGGATCGCGCGGTTTCGCACGGTGGCCGATCTGCGGGCCCATCTCGCCACGCTCGCCGCGCCGATCCCGCTCGACGATGAGCCGCTCTCCGCGGCGGCCGGCTCGCCACTCGCCGAGCCGCTTTCGATCGGCAGCCGGATCGTGGGCAACCGCTGGTGCATCCATCCGATGGAGGGCTGGGATGCCGGCGTTGACGGCCGGCCCACCGACATCCTGCTGCGCCGCTGGCGACGCTTCGGCGCGAGCGGTGCGAAACTGATCTGGGGCGGCGAGGCGGTGGCCGTGGTGCCCGAGGGGCGGGCCAACCCAAACCAACTTTGCGCGCCAGCCTGTGGCCGCGCTGGGTTTACGGCGCTGCTTGAAGCGGTCCGCGGCAGCCATCGCGAGCGGCACGGCCGCGACGACGACCTCGTCGTGGCCCTCCAGCTCACGCACTCGGGCCGGTTCAGCCGGCCGTCGGCCGCAGGACGGCAGCCACGGATCGCGTTTCATCATCCGCTGCTCGACGCGCGGCACGGAATTAAGCCCCAAGACGAGGCTTGTGTCGTCGGCGACGCCGAGGTCGAGCGGCTCATCGGGGCCTACGTCGCCGCCGCGCGCGACGCCGAGGCCGCCGGCTTCGACATGGTCGACGTCAAGGCCTGCCACGGCTACCTCGTGCACGAGTTCCTCGCGGCGCGGCGGCGGGCGGGGCCGTGGGGAGGCGACTTCTCCGGCCGCACGCGGCTGCTGTGCACGCTCGTCGCGCGAATCCGCGAGGCCTGCCCGCGGCTGCTGGTGGGCGTGCGGCTCTCGCTCTTCGACACCGTGCCTTGGCACATGGTCGAGGGCCGTGGCACACCGTTTCCGTTCGCCGACGCGCTCCCCTACGACGGCGGCTTCGGCGTCGATGCCGACGATCCCACGCGGATCGATCTCGCGGAACCGCTCGCCCTCCTCGCCCTCCTTCGCGACCTTGGCGTGGCGGCCGTCAACCTCACGGCCGGTTGCCCCTACGCCGCGCCCCACATCTCGCGGCCGGCGGCGTTTCCGCCGTCCGACGGCTATCCGCCGCCCGAGGATCCGCTCGTGGGCTGCTGGCGGCAGATCGATGCGGCGCGGCAGGCGAAGGCCGCGGTGCCCGGCCTCCCGATGGTGGGCACGGCCTACACGTATCTCCAGGAATATCTCGTGCAGGCCGCGCAGGCCACGGTGCGGCAGGGCTGGATAGATGCGGTGGGCCTTGGCCGCATGGTGCTTTCATATCCGGAACTGCCCGCCGATTCGCTCGCCGGCCGCCCGCCCGTCCGCGGCGCGATCTGCCGCACGTTCTCCGACTGCACGACGGCCCCGCGGAATGGCCTCCGGAGCGGCTGCTATCCGCTCGACGCCTACTACAAGGCCCTTCCAGAGGCCGTCGAGATGAAGGCCATCAAGGCGCGGATGCCGGACACGACGTGATCCGAACAACGGAAATCAAATGTACGCCATGGCTCTCGATCGCCACGGTGCTGCAGCTCTCGATCACGTGGATGAATTGAAACCAGAAGGCGGCTGGTTCGCTCGAAATCTTTCGGATTCCACTCGGCGAGCCTGGGAGTCAACCGCCATAGCCCAGATCGCATGCCCCGTCAGCCAAAGGCCGGACGCGAAGAGCACCAGCACAACCCACGCGGCTATCGTTTCAAACATATTGGTGACGCTCCCGAGCCGGCCAAATCCGGCTGCAGGCAAACCATAGGTCACGAAAACGAGCGGTGCCGGGATATTCCGGAGCCGGATTCCCGGTGTATCACTACTCGTCGTAGGGAGTTTCGATATCCCCAGCCGGGAGCTCGTGGTAGTCGTCCGAGGCGTTATCCAGCCACGGGGGCAGGTCGGGGAACTCCATCGGAGAAATATCCATGCGAGCGATGTGGGCGGCGATAGTGCTTACTCTATGCAGCCAAGTGGCGACCCAGGAAACGCTCCGGCCCCTTCTCGATTTTGCCGCTCCCGATGCCGCCCAAAACTGGCAGGCGGTGAACGACGGGGTGATGGGCGGGGTTTCAGACGGCCGGTTCCGGGTCGGGCCTGACAACGCCTTGGAGTTCTTCGGCACGTTGTCGCTCGAGAACAACGGCGGCTTCGCGTCGGTCAGAACCAAGCCGACCGATCTGCCGATCAAGACCGGTGACACGCTCGTTGTCAGAGTGAGGGGCGACGGTCGGGAATACGTCCTGAATATCTACACCAAGAGCCGCCGGATGGCTTTCTCATATCGTGCCCCGCTGCCCACTGCGAAGGACGAATGGACGGAGATCGCCATTCGGCTCGAAGACTTCATCCCGACAGCCTTCGGGAGGCGCGTTCAGGGCATGGGGCCGGTCGATCCGAGTCAGATCAACGGGCTCGGCTTCATGCTCAGCGACAAGAAGCCCGGGCCGTTCAAGATGCAGGTGGAGTGGGTGAAGGTGCTGCGGGCGGGCGAGTAGGCTTGGCAAGCAGCCTGGGAACGACCTGCAATGGCCCCTGCAACCCGTCAGCTCAGGCTGGTGACGGGGCCTCAAGCGGTATGGCACAGTTTCAGCACAGTCACGGACGTGAACAACGACGCGCTGCTCAAAGAGCCTTG
>CAZDTC010000273.1:0-3858 GCA_964508125.1 uncultured Candidatus Kuenenia sp. | reverse complement strand
GGTGCAGCTGAGTTGACTGGCAAGCGAGACGCTTGCCCCACGTGACAGGCTGAAGCCTGTCCTACAGATCGTCAGCCAGTGAGCACCGCCGGCACCATGCGGGCCAGCTGCCACAGGCCGCTGCGGCCGCGGGCGATCTCGGCGTACATCGCCAGCAGGCCGCGGGCGAGCACTGCGCCATTCCGATGCCACGGGAGCCAGGCCGGCTTCGGCCAGGGGGCGAGCGGGCCGCGCAGGATCGTGTTGTGCACGAGCGGCAGGAAGAGCGGATCGTGCACGAAGCCGATGCCGCTTCTCGGGTCGGCGAGCGTGCCTCCCGGGAAGCCGCCCCAGGGCACGTTGCCGATCGAATAGGCGAGCGCCGACCACGTGTTCACCGCCACGACGCCAAACGGCAGGTGCTCGACGAGCAGTTCGGCCCGCGCGGTATCGCTCGCCGCGAGCCCCGGCGGCAGCGTGACACTCGCGGCGAGCGACCCCGGGAGCCGGGCCACGAGGTCGTGCAGCTGTCCACAGAAGACGTCGAGCGAGTCGGCCGCGAGCGGGATCTCGGCCGCCACCGGCACGAACCATTCACGCTCCGCGAACTGCGGGTCGCGGTCGGGATCGATGCCAGTACGGAACACGCAGGGGAGCGTGCCGTCGCGCGGTGGCGATGTGCCCGTGATCGTCTCCCAGGCTGCCGCGGAGCCGGGATACCAGGCGTGCCGCGCCGGCAGTGTCTTCAGCCGGCGGTCGATGAACCCGAGGAACTCCTCCCGCTGCGGCCACGACCGCGCGGTGACGACGAGCTTTGTGGCGATGCAGTTGAACGACGTGTTGTTGGCGATCGAGGCGGCGACCATGTCGGCCTGCGCGGCGAGCTGGGCAGGCGTGTAGCGGCCCGGCACGACGATCCAGGGAGTGACGTTGCCGAGTTCGCAGGTGATCGACTGGGCAAGCGCCGGCGTGCCCTCCCGGCGTCGTCCGCCCCACACGAGCGCGTCGAATGCCGCAGCGCCCCCGGTGAGGTGCACGTGGTCGAGCCCGGGCGATGCCAGCGCCGCCTTCGCCACCTCCGTGCCGCCGGCCACGATCACGAGCAGCCCCGCCTCGACGAGCGGCCGCAGCGCGTCGTTGAGCACGTGCTGCATCGTCGCGTGCAGCGGATGCAGCTTGAGGAACGCGGCCCGGCCGTGCTCGAAGATCTGACTCACACAGTCGGCCGGAGCGAGGCCCGTGACATTGCCCGCGCCGAGCACGAGGGCCACGCCGCCGGTGCGCGGCCGGCGATCCGCTTCCGCCCGCCACGATCGCAGGAAGGCGTCGACGCCGCCGGGGTCGGCGCACCGGACCGTCGCAGTGTGGTTGCCGAAGATCGCGCCGTCGCGAAGCGAGCCGTGCGGCCCGAGTCCGGGCAAGACGTCGACTTCGATCCGCGCCGTCGTCTGCTCGCCGGCGTGGATGAGGCGCGGTGGCCGTGCTCCCTGCGGCAGTGCGGTGCGGCCGATGTCGGCGAGCGCCCGTGCCGTGAGCAACAGAAGCCGGAGCGTCGCGATCGGACCGGTGGCCGTCTCCTCGGCATCCACGGTCGGGTGATGCGACTGCTTGATGGCCGCAGCCGTCTCGATCCAGGCGTTCGAGGCGGCGGCGACCGTGCGCGCCGTGCGCAGGGCGAGGGCCGCCCGCTCGGCCGGAGAGCGGCCTGCCAACGCGGCGGCGCCGGCGACGAGCGCGCCGATCTGTCGTTCAACGTCGCTCATGCCGCTCTTCTCCGGGATGCGACCGGGGTCATTTCCCGATGCAATGCCGCTCGAATATACGGTCGAGCAGATCCACGGCCATCTGCTTCCCCGTGGCGACGTCGAGCGCTTCGACCGCACGGCCGAGATGCCCCGCCACTACCGCCTCGTCGCGCAAGGCTCCGCCGGCGGCCGATCTGGCCGCGGCGATCTCGCCGTGTGCCGCCTCCACGCCCACTCGCATCCGCGCCGTGGCGGTCGGCCCCCGGGGCTCGAGCCCCGCCACCGCCGTGAGGATGGCCTGCCGCAGTTCGTCGATGCCGCGGCGATCGCGGACACTCGTGGCGAGTGCCGCGGTAACGGCGCCGCCGTCTTGCGTATCCGCTGCGCGATCGGCGCGGGTGAGCACCGAGACCGTTGGAATGCCGCCGGGCACGGAGGGCGGGGGACCGGCGTCGGTCGCGTCGCGGCACACGATGAGTACGTCGGCCCGCGCGATCTCGGCGCGCGCCACGGCCTCGGCAGCGGCCGAAACGGTGCCGATATCGACTGATCGATCGATGCCGGCCAGATCGACCAGGAAGCAGGCGATGCCGGCATTTTCCAGCCGCGCGCCGATCCAGTCGCGCGTGGTGCCCGCCTCGTCGGCGACGAGGGCAGAAGCGTTCTGGGCCAGTGCATTGAAGAGGCTGCTCTTGCCGATATTCGGCCGCCCCACGAGCACGGCGCGCGGCAGGTCCGCGGCGGTGGCGTCGCGTCCGGCCAGGTGGCGATGCACCTCGGCGAGCGACTGCGCCGCGCCATCGAGCCGCGCGTCCATCGCCGCCCAAAAAGCCGCATCGCCAGGGGTGACGTGATCCGGGGAGTGCTCGTCGGAGAAGTCGATCACCGCCTCGATGTCGGCGAGGATGTCGAGCAGTTGCTCGCGCACGGCGTCGAGTTGTCGGCCGGCGCCGCCCGCCATCCGGTCGAGGGCCGCCGCGAGCTCAGCCGGCGTGCGGGCCTCGACCACGGCGAGCACGGCCTCGGCCTGCACGAGATCGAGCCGGCCGGCAAGGAAGCTCCGCAGCGAAAACTCCCCCCGCCGCGCGAGCCGCGCTCCGCGTGCGCACGCCTCGACGATGACCGCATCGACGAGAGCAGCGCTCGCCGGCAGTTGGACCTCGGCAAGCGGCCCGCCCGTCGGCCCCGTCGGCCCCGGCCACCAGAGCACGTCGACCGCAAGCGGCCCCCACTCGACGGCGAGACTCCCGCCGAGCCGCGCTGCCACGCACCGCGCCAGCTCAGGTGCGGCGAACGCATCGGGCGACACCGGCACGAGCAGCTCTGCAAGCAACCGCGCGAGCCCCTCGCCGGAGAGCCGCACGATCGCCCGCACCCCGGCACCCGGCACCGTGGCGGGCGCGATGATCAGATCTGCGGGATGCGGAAGGCTGGAGGGCATGAGCGTGTGTGCTGCAGCCTAACGCGGATTTAGGGTAGCGACCAAAATTGCGCGGTCGTGTAGGACAGGCTTCACCCTGTCACGGCTCCATTGATGGCGCGCCGGCTTCGCCGCCGCGTTGGGCGAGTTGAGGCATGAGAGGCTGGAGCCTGTCCCACGACGGAGCATCGGCAATCCTGAGCCGGCGCGGTTGAGTCAGGCGAGGCAACCGGGACGGTTGCTCCACATCAGCGTTTGCGGGCCTGTCGCTTCTTGCGAGCGGCGGTGGCGGCGTCTTCCTTCTGCTTGCCGTTGCGCAGGAAGGACACGTCGATCGTGCGCGGGGCAGGGGTGTCAGCGGTGGCCGCCACGGCCGCCTGAGGTGCGGCCGTCGGGAGGAGGAGCCGCTCGGCGATGCCCCACAGGCTCGAGGCGATGAAGTAGAGGCAGAGGCCGCACGGCACCTTGAAGAACATCAAGGCCATGAAAAACATCATGTACTTCATCACCTGCTGCTGCATCTGCGCCTGCTCGTCCACAGCCGGCGGCATGAACAGCTTCTGCTGCCACAAAAAGAGCCCGATCGTGGCCAGCGGGAAGAGGTTGAGGAACGGGCCCAGCCAGCCCTCGGGGGCCGTGAGGAAGGCGGGGAGCACCTGCGACCAGTCCCAGAGCATGTCGGGGGCGGCGAGGTTCGAGCACCAGCGGATCGCG
>CAZDTC010000272.1:0-3878 GCA_964508125.1 uncultured Candidatus Kuenenia sp. | reverse complement strand
CGGAGCCCAGGATGGGCGCAGCGAACGTCCGGCGAGGTGGCACGGGGCAATCCCAAGCCGATGCAGCTGAGTTGACCAGGGCACGACAGGCCGACGCCCGCCCGAAGCAGGGTTTTGCGGCCGGGCGGGGCTCGGCTTGCGAAACGGGCCGGGCGTGGCAGAATACCGGGCTCGAAACAAGGAGTTTTCATGAGCGACACCCTCGAAGTCATCCCCCGCAAGGCAAACGGATCGCGCGACAGTCGCCGGCTGCGCCGGCAGGGGCTCGTGCCGGCCATTCTTTACGGGCACGGCGAGAAATGCGTCGAACTGGCTGCGAAGCGCGAGGCCCTCGAGGCCGTCATCCGCCACGGTAGCCGGATCGTCGATCTCAAGGGGGCGGTGAAGGAAAGCGCACTCGTCCGCGAACTGCAGTGGGACACCTACGGCGTCGAGCCGATCCACGTCGACCTGCTCCGCGTGAGCAAGTCGGATCGGATCAAGGTGAAGGTGCCGATCGACCTCAAGGGAGAGGCTCCCGGCCACAAGGCTGGCGGCGTCGTGACGCTGCTCGTCCACGAGATCGAGATCGAGTGCACGCCCGACACGATCCCCGAGAAGATCCATGCCCAGATCGGGAAGCTGGAACTCGGCGGAGTGATCAAGGCCCACGACCTCGAACTGCCGAAGGGGGCCAAAGTCACGCACGCCGGCGACGAGACGATCGTGAGCTGCACGCTCCCGGCCAAGAAGGGCGAGGAGCCCGCCGTGGCGGCCGGTGCCGCCGAACCCGAGGTGATCGGCCGCAAGCCGGCCGAGGAAGGAGAGGGGGAAGCGGCCGAGGGCTGACAGCCGCCTGAGGGCGGCGCTGTTGGCGCCCGGACGAACGAACACACGTGAAACTCATCGCGGGGCTCGGCAATCCCGGACGCGCCTACGATGGAACTCGGCACAACGTCGGCTTCGACGTGCTCGAGCTTCTGGCCCGCCGCTGCGGATCACCGGTGCGGCGGGCGCGGTTCCAGGGCGAAACGGCACAGGTCACGATCCGCGGCCAATCCGTCCTTCTGCTCTGGCCACTCACGTGGATGAATCTCAGCGGCTCGAGCTTGCTCGCCGCCCGCGACTTCTACAAGATCGACCATGACGACATCCTTGTGCTCTGCGACGACTTCCAACTGCCGACCGGCACGATCCGCCTCCGCGCAAGCGGTTCGGCCGGGGGGCAGAATGGCCTCGCCGACATCCTCGCCCGACTTGGCACGAACGACGTTCCCCGCCTGCGGATCGGGATCGGTCCTGTCTCGCCCGGCTGGAAGACGGCGGATTTCGTGCTGGGCCGGTTTCCGGTGGACGAACGCGAGGCCGTCGACTCGATGCTCGAACGGGCTGCCGACGCCACCGAGGAATGGGCGGCGCTGGGCATCGAGGCGGCCATGAATCGCTACAACTAACCCTCTCCCGACCACCGGTTTCAGACTTCCGATCAATCCCCTGTTTCCAGACACCAGACAAAGGAGCAACGACCCCATGGCGGCAAAGCACACCAACGTATACGAGGGCATGTTCATCCTCGACCCCTCGAAGTACGCCCGCGATCCGGCTGCCACGAGCCAGCAGATCTCGGACATGGTCGTGCAGAACGGCGGCACCGTGCTCGCCTCCCGTCTGTGGGACGAGCGGAAACTCGCGTATCCGATCAACGGCCAGAAAAAGGGGATCTACTGGCTCACCTATTTCAAGATGCCCGGTGGCGGCATCGCGCCCCTCGAGCGGCAGTGCGAGATCAACGACGACATCATCCGGAAGTTGATCCTCAAGGTGGATCCGCGGATCGCCGACGCTCTCGTACAGCACGCTCTCGCCGGAGAAACCACCACCCGCCGGTCGTCGGGCCCGGCCGCGGCGACTGCCGCGGAGTAGCACGAACGCCGTCCCCTTGCAGGGTTTGCCGAGAGTCGGTATTTTGATCCGAGTTGTACAGAAGTTCAGTTCCTGACGCACACGGCAAGGAGGACAAAATCATGGCCAGCTTCAACCGCGTGATCCTGCTCGGCAACGTGACTCGCGATCCCGAGCTTCGCTACATCTCCAACGGCACGGCCGTCACCGACATCGGCCTGGCGGTCAATGACCGCCGCAAGACGGCCAGCGGCGAGTGGGTGGAGGAGACGACGTTCGTCGACGTGACGCTCTGGGGCCGGACGGCCGAGATCGCCGGCGAATACGTGACGAAGGGTGCGCCGCTGATGATCGAAGGGCGGCTCAAGCTCGACACCTGGGAGAAGGACGGCAAGAAAAACTCCAAGCTCCGGGTCGTCGGCGAAAAGATGCAACTGCTCGGCTCACGGTCGGGCGGCGGCGGCGACGCCCCGCGTGGCAAGGCCCGGCCAGCTGCCCGGGCCGGCGGACCGCCGGCCGACGAATTCGACCAGTCGGCCGGGTATGATGGGGCCACGTCGAGCGTCGACGCCTCCGCACCGCTCGGCTCCGATGACGACATTCCGTTCTGATTCCTCTCTTCACCCCACCGGATCCTCGACGCAAGGAGATCACCATGCCCACCAAGGAAGCGCCCTCCGTGGCCGCGAATCGCTCGACCCATCTGCCCAAGGGCAAGAGGGGCGGCATCGAGTTGCTGCTGATCCACAACGTGGAGCACCTTGGCAAGCAGGGAGACGTGGTCGAGGTGAAACGCGGCTACGCGGCAAACTATCTGCTGCCGCAGGGGCTGGCGACGGTCGCCACCGAACACCACAAGCGGATGGTGGAGAAGCATCGTGCCAAGCTCGACGAAATCGCCCGTGAGCGACTCGCCGGCCTGCGCAGCCTGCTCGCCGAACTCGCGCGGACGAGCGTCACGATCGAGGCCAACGCCAACGACGAGGGTCATCTTTACGGCTCCGTCGGGGCCCCCGAGATCTCGCGGTCGCTCAAGCAGCAGGATCTCATGGTCTCCCCCGACCAGATCGTGCTCCAAGGGCCGCTCAAGGAGGTGGGGCTCTACACAGTGAAGGTGCGGCTCGCCGCCGAGGTGGAGGGAGATCTGAAGGTCTGGGTGGTGCCTGCCAGCGGAGATGGTGGCGGCAAATAGTCGAGGTGTTTCGATCGTCCACCGCAGGGAGGCATGGCGATGTCGCGGGAGCGGCCGGCTAACGTCGACGCCGAGAAGGCCGTGCTCGGCAGCATCCTGCTGAAGCCCGACGTCTGCGACGACGTGGCGCTCGTGGTGCGGCCCGACGATTTCCACGACGAATCGCACCAGATTCTGTATCGGCACCTCGTCGACCTGCACGACGGCGGCAAGCGGATCGACGCCACGATCGTGCTGGAGCGGCTGCGCACGAAGGGGGACCTCGACCGCATCGGCGGCGCGCCGGCGATCGCCGACATGCTCGAGACGGTTCCGCACGCGGCCCACGCCACGCACTACGCCCAGATCGTCCGCGACAAGTCGATGCTCCGCTCGCTCATCGACGCGAGCACCGACATCCTGCGCGACGCCTACGACTCGGCCGATGAGCCCCGCGAACTCCTTGCCCGGGCCGAGTCGAGGATCTTCGAGATTCTCGAGCATCGGAGCTCGGCGGAGGCAAAGCCGATCGACGAGGTGCTCGAGGACGTGATGGTGCGGATGGATGCCCGCATGAAGCACGAGCATGCCCTCGGCGGCGTGGAGACAGGCTTCACCGAACTCGACACACTCTGCGGTGGCCTGCACAACTCGGAGCTCATCATCCTCGCGGCGCGACCCAGCATGGGAAAGACGGCTTTCGCCATGAACATCGCGGAGCACGTCGCGATCTCCTCACGGCAGCCGGTGTTGTTCGTGAGCCTCGAAATGGCCTGCCTCGAACTGGCCGACCGGCTTCTTTGCTCGGCGGCGCAGGTCAACGGCC
>CAZDTC010000271.1:0-3894 GCA_964508125.1 uncultured Candidatus Kuenenia sp. | reverse complement strand
TATGCAGGCAAGCGCAGCCATGGATGGCGCAGCGCAGCCGGAGTCGAGTGAGCCGTAGCCTGGAGGGCGAAGGCGAACGTCCGGCGACGGGATACGGGGAGCCCGAAGCCGGCGCGCCCTCCGAAGCCGGCATGATCTGCTAGGATTCGCGTCCGATCGATTCACTTCCGCCGCATACATCCGCCCCATGTCGCAGCCCCTCCTCGAAACGCCTCTCTGTCGGTGGCACGAGGCGCATGGCGGGCGGATGGTCGGCTTCGCCGGCTGGAAGATGCCGGTGCAGTATGCGTCGATCGTCGAGGAGCATCTCGCCACGCGACGGGTGGCCGGGATGTTCGACGTGTCGCACATGGGCCGCCTCGCGGTCGATGGGCCGGGCGCGATCGAGTGGCTCGAGGGTCTGCTCACCCGGCGGGTCGCCGGGATCGAGCCCGGGCGGCTGCGCTACACGCTCATCACGGGCGAGTTGCCCGACGGCGGCGGCGCTGTGATCCTCGACGACGCGATCGTGTCGCGCGACGTGGATGCGGCCGCTGGCTCGCCACGGCTCGGGCTGGTCGTCAACGGGAGCAACCGGCCGCGGGTGGTGGAGTGGCTTGCGAGCCGATTGCCTGCCAAGGGCGTGAGCCTCGCTGACCGCACGTTTGAGACGGCGATGATCGCGGTGCAGGGGCCGCGGGCGGTCGAGATTGTGTGCGGCCTGTGTCCGCCGGCCGATGCAGCGCGGGTGGCGGCGCTTGGCACGTACCGTGCGACGAGTGCGCGAGTTGCCGGCCACGATGCGGCCGTCAGCCGCTCGGGCTACACCGGCGAGGATGGCGTCGAGATCGTGGTGGCGGCTTCCGCGGCCGAAGTGGTGTGGGAGGCGATCCATGCGGCCGGGGCTCCGCTCGGGCTCGCGGCCTGCGGCCTCGGCGCCCGCGACACGCTCCGGCTCGAGGCGGGCATGCCGCTTTACGGGCACGAGTTGCGCGAGGAGAGCGATCCATTTGCGATCGGCCTGGGGCTCGGCGTGACGCTCGATGGGCGGATGTTTCCGGGCGCGAACCGATTCCAGGAATTTCGCGATCATCCGCGCGGCCGTGTCCGCGTCGGCCTGGCCTTCGACTCACGTCGGCCGGCCCGCGAGGGCGCCACGGTCTGGCAGGGCGATCGTGAAGTCGGCGTCGTGACCAGCGGCAGTTTCGCGCCGACACTCGACCGTCCGGTGGCGATGGCGATGCTCGACCGCTCGGCAGCCGCGCCGGGCACGGCGGTCGACGTGTTGATTCGCGACAGCCGGCAGCCCGCCCGTGTGACCCCCCTCCCCTTCTACAAGCGAGCCTGATCGGCGACGATCACGGCACGCAGAATTTTTCCCGAGGAGAAACCAGCGATGGCCGCAGCGATCAGGTTTGCGAAGTCCCATGAATGGGCCCGGCCGGATGAGAGCGGGCTCGTGACCGTCGGCATCTCCGCGTACGCCGTGGAGGCCCTCACCGACCTCGTGTTCATGCAGCTGCCCGACGTCGGCCGGCGCGTGAAAGCGGGCGAGTCGCTCGGCGAGATCGAGAGCGTGAAGGCGGTGAGCGACGTCTACGCGCCGGTGTCGGGCGAGGTCGTGGAGGTGAACACCGCCCTGCCTGGATCGTTGGAAACGCTCGGCCGCGACCCGTACGGCGCCGGCTGGCTCGTTCGCCTCCGCCCCGACGATCCAGCGCAGCTCGGCGGCCTCCTCGATCAGGCTTCCTACGAGGCGCTCGTGAAGAGCCAGCCGCACTGACATCACGGTGCGAAGGCCGCGGCTCCCCGCGCAAACCGATGAACCTTCACGTCTGGTGGGATGAGCCGGCCGACGGCCCGAGCAACATGGCGGCCGACGAGCTGCTCGCCGCCGAGGCAGCGGCCCGCGGCGGCATGTGCTTGCGGCTTTATGGCTGGACGCCGACGACGGTGTCCTTGGGCGGCTTTCAGCAGAGCTCCGAGGCCCGGGCGGAGACGGCGATCGCCGGAAGTCCCCTGGTGCGCCGGCCGAGCGGCGGCGGCGCGATCGTTCACGGCACCGACCTCACCTATGCCGCCGCAGTGCCGAAATCCCATCCTTGGGGCGGCCGGCCGCAGCTGTTTTACGACGCCCTGCACGAGGCGATGCGGCAGGCCCTGCTCGGCTGCGGCATCGACGTGGCGCTCTGGAGGCCCCCGCCGGCGGTGACTCCCCAGGCCGGGCGCGTGCGTCATGAGGAGTTTTTCTGCTTCAGCCGCCGAGCGACGGGCGATCTCGTCTGGCACGATGCCGGCATCGAGGGAGGCCGAGGGCACAAGGTGATGGGTAGCGCGCAGCGGCGGCTGGCGGCTACCGTCCTCCAGCACGGCAGCCTCCTTCTCCGCCGCAACATGGATGTCGCCCCGGCCGCCAGCCATCCCGGCCTGGCCGATCTTGTCCCCGAAGGGTTTCCGGCGACGGCGGTGCGACCGCTCGCCATGCGCTGGCTGGACGGTGTGGTGGCCGCCCTCGGCGCCCGCCTCGTGGAGGAGCGGGGGCCGTTTGGAGATCAGGATGTGGTGAGGGAGAAGGCACACGTGTTCGCGTCGCCGCGCTGGACCAACCGGCGCTGAGAGTCGCGCCGACGCCGGCGAGGCTCGGTGCATCCTCCCTCTGGCCTTGGGGCATCCCGGGTTGGTACCATAATCGGCATGCAGACCAAGCTCATCGTGGCTTCGGGCAAGAGCGCCGGCCGGGCGATCGCCGTGAAGCGTAGCCCGCTGCTCATCGGCCGCGCCGAGGAGTGCGATGTTCGGCCGTTGAGTGAAGACGTCAGCCGGCGGCACTGTGCGATCCACGTCGGCCCCGCCGATGCGTGGGCGGAGGATCTTGGCAGCCGCAACGGCACGTTCGTCAACGGCGTGAGGATCAAGGAAAAGACGAAACTGGCGGATGGCGATCTGGTTCGAGTCGGCGCCCTGGAACTGAAGGTTTCGTGTGCGAAGCCGGTGGTTGCGGGCGCGGAGGACGACGTCTCCAAGTGGCTGATGGCCGACGACGCGCCGGCTGGGATGTTTGATACGACGCGGACGCTGCCCGCAGTGCCAGCCCGCAAAGACGATTCATCGGTCCTGGACTCGAGCAACATCCACGCCAGTCCTCCGACCAGTGGCTCAGGGTCGGGCGTCACGTCGGACTCGAGCGATTCTTCAAAGTCGAGCAGCAACATCGCGATCCAGGCGGTGAAGGATTCCCAGTCCAAGCCGGGCATGCTGCCTGCTGCCGCCAAAAAGTCGGCCGACAGTTCCCGCGACGCGGCCGCCGAAGCCCTGCGGAAATTCTTCAACAACCGCTGACCGCGCCCAGGGCCGCTCGTGACGGTCGTGCCGGGGAGGCCGTTGCATGACGGTTGTACGGGCCGGATCATCCGGACGAGTGGATGATTTTTCGGGATGCGAAAAGCTTGCGCACGAGTCATGGACAATAGTTCCCTCAGAGCTTCCTACCGGAGGTTCGGCTGGCGATACGAACTCGGAGGAATTCACGATGTCTCCCTCGACAATCAAAGCCCCGCGGTGTGCCACGCGCAAGGCCGATCGGATCACGGCCAACGCCCGCCGCCGGATGATCGATCCCACGACCTGCGAGCGCGACTACGGCGCCGACGAGGTCGAGTTCATGCAGGCCCTCGACCGCTACAAGCGGACCAGCGGCCGGATGTTCCCGACCTGCAGCGAGATCCTCGAAGTCGTCCGCTCACTGGGCTACGTCCGCACGGCGTAGGACAGGCTTCAGCCTGTCATTCCTCTTTTGGTGGGAGCCGGCTCGGGGTCGCCCCTACCATCTCGCCGGACGTTCGCCTTCGCCCTCCAGGCTACGGCTCACTCGGATTTGCCTGCGCTGCGCCATCCATGGCTCCGCTGGTCAAATAC
>CAZDTC010000270.1:0-3899 GCA_964508125.1 uncultured Candidatus Kuenenia sp. | reverse complement strand
CAGTCACGAGCCGGCGCGCGTCAACCAGCCGAACGTCCGGCGAGGGGATACGGGGAGTCCGAAGCCGGCGCGCAATCAACAGGGCATGAGAGTCCTACGGGGCCGGCAGTTCGACGGGGCGGGCAGGGGGGACGCGCACCTCGATGCGGTCGCCCACGACGCGGGTCTCGAACACGTCGACCTTGAGTTTCGGGTTGTCGCACCAGGCGCCGTCCGTGAGGCGAAACCGCCAGGCGTGCCACGGGCAGGTGACGACGCCGTCGCAGAGCGGGCCGGAGGCGAGGGAAGCGCCCATGTGCGGGCAGAGGTCGTCGATCGCCGAATAGGCGGTGCCGTCGAAAAACAGGGCGACGAGGCGGCCGGCCACTTCGTAGGTGCGGCCTTCACCGGCGGGGATGTCGCCGAGTTTCGCCACGGCCGTGAATCCGACGTCGTCCATGCCATCGGGTGTACCATACGCGGCATGTCCGACGCATCCGACACCGCCGCGGCCCGTGCGGCGTTGGCCCAACCGCCGTCGCCTGCCACGCCGCGGGCCGGCGCGATCAGGCTCCTCGCGCTCGACGTCGACGGCACCGTCTGCGACAGCCGGCACGAGATCGCCGACTCCACGTGCGCGGCGATCGCCCGCGTGCGCGCGGCCGGCATCCACGTGGTGCTCGCCACCGGCCGCCGCTACCGCGACACGCTGCCGGTGGCTGCGCGGCTGGGCATCGACGCCCCGCTCGTCACCGCTTCCGGGGCGCTCGTGAAAGACCCGCGCTCCCATGCCACGCTCGAACGGGCGGCGTTCGACGCCGAGGTGCTTGCCGGCGTGCTGCGGCTCGTCGTCGAGCGGGGCCACGAGCCGATCCTCTATTCCGACAGTTACGCCGCGGGATTCGACTTCCACTGCCGTCGGCTGCCTCACCCGGCAGGGCTGCGTTGCGGCGTCGATGAATACCTCGACCGCAACCGGGCCCTCGCCGATGTGCGGCCCGATCTCGATCGGGCGCCGCCCGCCGGGATCTTCGCGGGCTTCGCGATGGGGCCGCACGGGGCGATGCGCGCCCTCGAAGCGGCGCTTCACAGGGCCTGGCCCGACCGCCTGGCCTTGCACACGATCCGCAGCCCGCGCTACCGCGACTGGATGTGCGAGATCGCCCCCGTGGGCTTCACGAAGTGGTCGGGGCTCGTGGCCGTCGCGGGGCGGCTCGGCATCGAGCCCGACGCGATCTGCGCCGTCGGCGACGACGTCAACGACCTGCCCATGATCCGCGCCGCCGGGCTGGGGATCGCCATGGGCAACGCGACGGCCGACGTCCGCGCGGCCGCCGCCCACGTGGTCGGCACCCACGACGATGGTGGCATCGACGACGTGGCCGACCTTGTGCTCGCCAGCCTTGCCCAGACCGCGCCGCCTGCCGACCCCAACGTGGGTTGAAGCGGCCGCCGCCGTTTTCTATACGTCTGTGGCGCAACCCCGGGCAGCCGTCAGCCATGGACCTCAAGCTCCACCGTCCGCACGGCTGCTGCCAGCGGTCCCGCCGCCCGTTCGTGTCGGGCGAGGTGTTCTATTCGGCGCTCGTGCGCTCGCCCGCCGGGCTGGAACGGATCGACTGCGCGGCGGAATGCTGGGACGGCCCGCCCGAACGAACGCTGGCGTGGTGGCGGTCATCGTTTCCGGAACCGCAGGGTGGCGGGCCGGAACTCGCGCCGGTCGACGTGCTGCTCGACGTGGTCGAGCAGCTCGACGGACAACCCGCCGAGGCCGCCCTCCGCTATCTCCTCGCGCTCGAGCTCGTGCGCCGGCGCGTGCTCCGCGTGGTGGATGAGAGGCGCGAAGCGGACGCGGCAGACGACGCCGCTCGCGTCGCCGCTCTCCACCAGCTCCACCTCGCCTGTCGGCGCCGCGACACCACCTACACCGTGGCGGTCGCTCCGCCGACGTCGGCCACCGCGGGCGTCGTGCAGGAACGGCTCACCTCGCTTCTGTGGTCGGGAGGTGCGGCATGACCGTCCGGCCGTGGGCCACGTTCGCCGCGGTCGTGCTCGCCGTGGCGTCGAGTGGCGCGAGTTGCCCGCAGGTGCTGCGTGGATACCAGGTCGGCACGATGCCGCTCCCCCGCACACTGCCGCCGCAGGCCACGCTCGAGCAGGTGATCGCGAGCGTCCACGACAATACGCAGCGCGTGCGGAGCTACATGGCCCCGCAGGCCGTGCTGGCCGCCCGCGGCGTACCGCGGCTCGCGACGCAGGTGGCCTGCGAGCCGCCACGGCGGTTTCGCCTGCGGGCCCAGACGTCGGTCACGGGGAGCGAGCTCGACATCGGCAGCAACGACGACCTGTTCTGGCTGTGGATCCGGCGCCATCAGCCGCCGGTGATGCTGTTCTGCCGCCACGACCAATACGCGCAGTCGTCGGCCCGTCGCCTGCTCCCGCTGCGGGCCGACTGGATGCCGGAACTGCTCGGCCTCGTGAGCTTTCGCCCCGACGACAAGCACGAGGGACCGTTCCCACTGCCCGACGGCCGGCTCGAGATCCGCAGCCGGATCGCCGCCCCCGACGGTGAACTGCTCAAGTCGACGCTCGTCGACGCCACGACGGGCCTGGTCGTCGAGCAGCACCTGTTCACACCGGCCGGCGAACGGCTCGCGAGCGTGCGCACTTCGAAACACCGTGTCGATCCACCGTCGGGCGCTGCGCTGCCGCGGTTCGTCGAGGTCTCGTGGCCGGCCTCCGGCGTCGACTTCCAGCTGGAGCTCACGTCGATCACGACGAACACGCCGTCCACCGATCCGGGGCAGCTGTGGCAGATGCCCGCCTACGAGGGCTACGAGCCGGTGGATCTCGCCGACCCGTCGGTGGTGATCGGCCCGCCGCCGGCGCCCTGACGGAGACCGCGCCGCGGCGAACTCACGACCGCGGAATGCCGCCGGCGTGGTCGCGGATCTTCTGCCGCGCCTTCGACAGCGTGGGGCCGATCGAGCCCACCGGCAGGCCCGTGAGCAGGCTGATCTCACCGTAACTCCGCTGCTCGAGATGGTGCAGGCGGATCAGCCGGGCCTCGGTTTCGTCGAGCGTGCCGAGCAGGGCCTCGATGGCCTCGCGATCCACGAGCGCCGCCACCGTGTCGTGGCGATCGACCTGCTCACGGCCATCGCCCACCGGGATCGGCCGCCGTTCGCGGGCGCGCTGCAGCGAACGCACCGCCACGCGCCGCGCGATCACCGTCAGGTAGGTGGGCAGGCTCGACCGGCCGGCAAACCCACGGAGGGCCGCGGCATCGTTGCGCAGGAGTTCCACGAGGATCTCGGCGACCATGTCGTCGCGTTCGCCGCCCGAGAGCGGCAGGCCATGATGGGCGCTCGTGCGATCGACGACGTGCCCGAAGAGCCGCGCGAACCGGCCCACGAATTCATCCCAGGCGCCCGGGGCTGCCGCCAGGCAGGCTCGGACCAACTGCTGGTGTGCCTGGACCTGGGGAGCGGGCGCGGCGGGGTTTGATTCGGACACGCTCATGGCCATGGACTGCGACTCATCGTGTGCCCCTCGACGAATCATAGGTGCCTCCGGCCGGCCCCTCCAACGCCAGTCCGGCAGGACTCATGAAAAAACGGGCCAAATGCCGATGTCTGGTTCGTTGACAGGTGGCGCCGATCCACCTAGGATTCGCGCGTCCGGGCGGGCTGCCAGCGGTTGCGGGTGGCGCGGCTCGGCCCCGTGTCCGGTTGTCCACCATACCCAGCCACGATCCCGAGGAGCCTTCCAAACATGACGCACGTCGTCGCCGAGCCCTGCTTCGCCTGCAAGTACACCGACTGCGTGGTGGTGTGCCCCGTCGAGTGCTTCTACGAAGGTGACAAGATGGTCTACATCCATCCCGACGAGTGCATCGACTGCGAGGCCTGCGTGCCGGA
>CAZDTC010000269.1:0-3929 GCA_964508125.1 uncultured Candidatus Kuenenia sp. | reverse complement strand
AGGTCGGGCCCGGCGTGCATGGCACGCGCATCGGCATGAAAGTCGCCGATCCGCACGCGTTCGTCGCGGGCCGGATCGATCCACTCGAGCGCCACCCTGCCGGCCGGCGCCGCCGGCGCGATCGCCACGAAGCGCCGGCCACTGGCCGCCAGCCGCAGGTGATGAGGAGGCAGGTCGCACATGCGCACGACCCGCCCGTCGGCCGCGGCCAGCACGCTGGCCTGCTTGCCATCGCGCGGAACCACGCACAGAAACTCGTCGTCGCCGACGAGTTCACCCGAGACGGGCAGACGGTGCCGCTTCCACACGATCCCGCCGGTGACCAGATCGCGAAGCTCGAGCATCTGATCGCCGATCGTCGCCAAGCCGCCGGCCGTGACCACCATGCCACGCGATGCCCCCTTGGCGGAGGCGATCTCGGGCTCCGACACGCGCAGGCCCATGCCGAGCGGCATGCCGCCGTTGCGTTTGAGGCGGGCGTTCGCGCGTTCGTGACGGATCCCGAACACCGGAAGCTCGGGCGGCAGCCCCGACGCATCGGTGGCGAGCCAGAGCCGCCGATCCGCCGGCGGGCCCTCGCTGGCGCGCACGTCGAATGCGGCCAGCGCCCCTCCGGATCGCACCACCACCACGGGCCCACAGGCGGCCGCCTCGGCCTGGAGCGGCTGAAAGAGCGGATGCAGCCCCGCTGTCCGCCCTGATTCAAAGGGGATCGGGTCGCCCAGCCGGCGGCCGAATCCATCGGCGAGCACGATGGCCGAGGTCTGCATGTCGCAGCCCACCTGCAGCCCGGGCACGGCACTCTGCGACTGCGGATCGAGGGGGATCGGAATCACGCGCGGCATCCGCAGCGCGTCTTCAGGACGCGGCCGCCGCCCGCCCTCCGCCGCCACGCGGCCGAGGGGCCAGGCGTCGAAGGCGACGTCGCGGCGCTCGCCGTCTGCGGCGTCGGCACCGGCGGCCTTGCTCAGCCCGAGCAGTTCGCGGCGCAGGGCCAGGGCCCGCCCGCCGTCGCGGGGCGCGTTCGGTGGCGCAGCCCGGGCGGCCAGCGCGTTGAGCAGCGTCAGCCGGGCATCTTCGGCGGCAGGATGGCCTGCGAAGGAGGTGCTGATCCGGGTGAGCGACCCCACCGCGTCCGCGGCATCCGCGCGAACGGCGGCCTCGACCTCCGCGGCGAGGTAGGTATCGATCTCTCGGCGCAGGGCTGGCGGCGCCCCGGCGAGCAGGTCGCCGATCCGTCCCTGCAGCCAACGCGGCTCCGACACGACGAGCGCCCGGTCAACGCCCACGTCGATCAGCCAGTCGTCATCCCCCTCGGCCGCCGGCGGCAGCTCGATCAGGGCTCGGCAGGCTCGCCATGCCTCTGCGAACGCGCCGGAAGCAAGCTGATTGTCGATGGCCACGCAGAGCAGCGCCTTGGAGTGAGGCAGCGGGCCGGCAGCCGCGGAGATTTCCGGCCACAGCGGGGCCGCGGCCGCGTAGTCGCGTTGCATGCCGAACAACAGCGCGTCGGCGACGAGCTCGCCGGGAATGCGTCGCGGATCGAGCCCCCGCGCCGTGGCGATCGATCTCAGCCCGTCGGCGATGCGCCCGGTGTCGAGCTCGATCTGGCCGCGCCACATCAGCGCCCACGGATCGGGCGGTTGCTGGTTCGCCGCCGTCTCGATCCGCGATTCGAGCGGCGCCACCTGATGGAACACGTCGAGCGAGTCGATCCCCTGCGAGATCACCTCGCCGCGATACGCGAGCAGATTGCCGGGCACGGCCCCGCCGCGGGCCGGCGAGCGGCCGACGATCTCGCCTTTCGCGAGGTCGACCTCGATCACCTCGGGCGTGTCGAGCGGCAGGAACAGCCGCCGCGGGGTCACGATGCCGCGGCCGCTCACGGCCGCCGGGCCGAAGCCGCGGGCGCCGTCCCAGGCGCTCGTGCCGTCCTCCATCGACAGGCTGTCGACGGCATGGCGACCGACCACGACCGCCCGTCCATCGACGACGCCCGCGACGTAGAGCGCATCGCCGCGCGGCACCGACCAGCGCACGCTGCCGGTCCGCAGGTCGAGGCAGTGCAGCGCTTCCGATTCGGCCGGCGTGAGCAGCACGCGGCCCTCGGCCACGATCGGGCAGGCGTCGCGCCAGCCGCCCGGGGCGGCCGGCTGCCCCCCGACCGGCACGCCGTTGACGATCACGCGTCCCCTGATCATGCCGCCGAGCGGACCGCGCACCACCTGCCTCCCGGCATCGTCGCCGCCATGCGCGATGGAATAGGTGTATGCCCAGAGCAAGGTTCGCGTGGCCAAGTCGACGGCGATCACGGTGCCGGCGCCGGTCGGGCAGACGAGAACGCCTTCGGAGAAGGTCGGCGACAGCCCGGACCACCGACGGCCGATCGTCTCCGGGCGGTCGGCCTGCTGCTCCTCGTCGAGTTCGGCGAGTGGCTGCGCCCAGAGCGCGCGCCCGCTCGAAGCTTCGAGCACCTCCAGCCGCACCTCCCCCTTCTCTTCCGCCAGCACGAACAGTTGATCGCCGATCACGAGCGGCGCGCCCAGATACCAGAGATCGCCCGCTTCATCGCCGCCCGCCTGCGGAAACGGAAGCCGCCAGACCGGTGTCCCGCGGGCGGGCCCGCGGGATTGGATGTCGTAGGCCGCCAGCGTGTTGCCGCCACGATCTGCCGGCGGGTCGACACCGCGTCGACCACCCCGCACGTCGGCGTTGCCGCGGTCCCGGGCACCAGGCTCGACGGCATACACGAGCCGGCCGTTGCTCGACACGGCGCCGCTCGTCGAGTCGGTGAACACGCGCTCGAGGCTCGGAAGACCGTCGATGCGCCCCCCTTCTCCATCGTCGTCGACACTCCCCGCTCCCGGGTCGAGCGAAACGTCGTTGCCGCCGAGCCAGATCCGCTTGCCCGTCTGGAAGTCGACGGCGAGGAGACCGAGCGGCGAATGGAGCAGGATCGCTCCGTCGACGGCCAGCGGCGCGCCGGCCGGAAGCAGGGGAGCGTCGCGGTCGGCGTATGCGCGACGTCGCTTCTCGAGCAGCCGCGCTTCCTCGGGATGGTGTGTCAGCGGCACGCGGTAGCGCGGCACGAGGAGCGGTCGCGTGGCTTCCACGCGCGCGTTGCGGGCGGCGTCACCGCGGGCCATCCACCACTCCGCTTCGCGCCGTTCGGCCGCCGACGAACCCGCGCCGGCGATCGATTCCAGCCACGCCGCGGCGTCGCCGGCCTGAAACGCGAGCGACACCTGGCGGCCGCCGATGCGGACGGCGGTGCCACCGCGGACGCGGGCCTCTTCGAGCGCCTTCAAGGCTGTCTTCCGATCGCCCGCCCGCCACCACGCCGTCGCGCGCATCACCGAGAGCGTGGGCTCGAACTCTGCGGCATCGCCGGCCGCGAGGCGCTCGAGCCACGCGGCGGCGGCCAGAGGCTGGCCCGCGTCGAGCGCCTCGAGAGCTGCCAGCAGCGTGGCCCGCTGACCGGCCGCCGTGTGGAACCAGCGCCGCGCGACGGCAACCGTGCCGGCGGCATCGCCCGCGGCGATCGATTCGCCGAGCAGGCGCTCGGCCCGCGCGCGAAACTGCAGGTCGTAGGCCGCCCGCCCGTCCGGGGGCAGCGTTCCGACCAGCCGCGCGGCCTCCGTCTTGATGCTCCGCCAGGTCGCCTGCCCCGCCTGGGGCCGGAAGAAAAAGTCGCGGTCGCCGGCCAGCATGTCGTCGAGCAGCGTCGCGGCGTCGCTCCAGCGCTCGTCGGCGATCAACCGCCGGACGCGATCGAGTTGCCGTTCCTTGAGTCGATCGGTGGGCAGCGAGACGCGGGCCTCGATCGCGTCTTCGTCATCCGACTGCTCCTGCGGATCGACGGGTTCCTGAGCCGGCGCGCCCCCGGTCCACGCCGTGATCGCGATCGCGGCCAAGCCGCAACACACGGC
>CAZDTC010000268.1:0-3936 GCA_964508125.1 uncultured Candidatus Kuenenia sp. | reverse complement strand
GCCTCGTCGAGCGCCAGCGGGATCGAGCCGCTCGAGGTGTTGCCGTAGCGGTCGAGGTTGACGACGAATTTTTCCGCGTCGATGCCAAGCGCTGACCGCGCGCCCTCGATGATCCGGGCATTCGCCTGGTGGAGCACGAACAGGTCGATCGCGTCGAGCGACAGGCCCGAGCGGTCAACGACCTGACGGATGTTCTCCTCCGCGAGCCGGATCGCTCACTTGAACACGGCCCGACCGTCCATCTGCATGAACTGCTCGCGCCGCTCGGCTCCCGCGACGGTGACCGGCTGCCTCGACCCGCTCATCGGGCACTGGAGCAAGCCGGCCCCACGACCATCGGAACCGAGCGAGAAAGCGAGCAGGCCCGATTGACAGCCGGAGGCGTCGGGCGCGACAGGCTGGAGCAGCACGGCGCCTGCGCCGTCGCCAAAGAGCGGCCACGTCTTGATGTCGTTGGGATCGACGACGCGGGAATTCGTGTCGGCGCCGATGACGAGCGCGAGACGGCTCGATCCGGCGACGATGAACTGGGCGGCTGTCACGAGGGCGTAGGCGAAGCCGGCGCAGGCGGCCGTCACGTCCATCGCGGCCGCGTCGAGGCCAAGCTTCTCCTGGACGATGCAGGCCGTGGAGGGGATGCACATGTCGGGCGTGAACGTGCCCAGGACGACGAGATCGACGTCTGGCGACGCGATGCCCGCCTGCGCGAGGGCGGCCCGACCCGCCTCGGCGGCGAGGTCGCTCGTGGCCATCTCGGGTGGAGCCTGCCGCCGCTCGTGAATGCCCGACCGCTCGACGATCCACTGTGGATCGCAGCCCAGCCGGGCGAGGTCGGCGTTCGTCACCACCAGTGGCGGCACGTAGCTACCGATCCCGACGAGCCGAAACCCCACCGCCCGACCGAAGCGGGATGACCGCGGCGACGTGAGGATTTCGGACATTGGGGACCGCCAGGGAAACCAGCGAACTCGGGCTCGGCATCCTACCGCGGAGTGGAGCACCGCGCAAAGCGGATCAGGCACTGGTGGCCGACGGCCGCTACAGTAGTGTGCCCACAGACAGACAAGCACGGAGTCGTCAAAGCATGCAGAAGTCGCTGCATCCTTCCTTCACGCTCATCATCGTCTTCCTTGGCGTGGTCGGTTCCGTGCGGGCCGAGATGCCGCCGACTTCCTCGCTGTCTCCGATCTTCAACGGGCGCGATCTTTCCGGCTGGAAGGCGGCGAGCGAGCCCGGGTATTGGAGCGTCGTCGACGGCGCCATCGTCGGGCAGAGCGACGAGCGAAAGCAGGGCTCGATGCTCTACACGGACGAGACTTATGGCGACGTGATCGTGGAGGCGGAAGTGCGATTCTCCGGGGAGATCGACAGCGGCATCATGGTGCGGAAACCCGAACTGCAGGTTCAGATCGGCGTGTCGCGGAGCCTGAAACGCGACATGACCTGCTCGTTCTACACGGGGACATATCCCGAAGAGGCACGGGCGCCGAAAGCGGCCGATCTGCTGAAGGCCGGCGAATGGAACCGCATCCGTGTCGAGGCGCAGGGCGATACGTTCACCGTGTGGCTCAACGGAGTGCAGGTGTCGCAGTACAAGGACGCAAAGTATGCGAAGTCCGGCCCGATCGGCCTGCAGATCCACGCCAACGTGCTCATGAAGGTCGAGTTTCGCGATGTCCGGGCGCTGGTGCTCTAGTCGCATCAGGCTTCCCTGCACCACCGGCGGAGGCCGGTCAACGCACGTTCGACAGGATGCCAAGACATGCCGTGACTTGGGGCAACCGTCTCGGTTGCCAAGGCGGCCTCAACGCGCGGCAAGGGGGACGCTTGCCCCACACGGCGTCACTTCGGCGGCACGGGCTCCTTCGGCTCCTCGGCCTTCTTCTGGATCACGGCGTCGCGCGTGAGGTGAATCTTCGCGTATTCCTTGTTCGACACGACGTAATACCAGTCGGCGAAGCGGTTGTTGAGATCCCGCACCCGCTTCTGGGCCGCCTTCACTGCGTCGTCGTAGGCGTCCTGCTTGCGGCGGTTCTCCCGCTCGATCCGGCGCTTCTCCTCGAGGGCCGCCTGCGCCTTCGCTTCGGCCTCCTCGGCTGCCTTGAGTTTCTCGGCAGCCTCGCCCTCGGGCTGCTTGTCGTCTTTCTTCGCGTCTTCTTTTTTCGCCTCGCCCGCCTTCGGCTCCTCCGGCACGTCAGGCACGGGGTCGAGCTTCGGCTTTTCGAGCAGGCCCTCGTTGAATCGGGCCATCACGAGCAGGTAGCGGCCCGCCGTCTCTGCAGTAGCCTCATCTTCGGCTTTCTCAACCGCCCCGGCCACCGTCGTGCCGGCGCCAAACCGCAGCACATACTCGACGCCGTCCTTCATGCCCACGATCGTCTCGCCGTCGGTGGAGAGGATGTCACCCGACTTCAGCGGCAGAAACCCGCGCTGCTGCATGGAAGTGACCGCCTCCGGATCACCGGCAAACTTTTCCTCGGCCTTCAGTTCGGCGCTCAACCCCGCCGGCTTGCGGGCCACGTCGATGATCTTGAGATCGCCGAGGGCGTTGCGGAGATCGTTGAGTTTGGCCGAGGCGACTTCCTGCCCGTCGGCGAGCTTCTCCTCCTTGGGCGTCGTGCCCCCGCCGAAAGCCTCCAGTTTCAGGAGCGACCACTTTGCATCCTTGTCGTCGTAGGCGAGTTCGATCCGGTCCTTGCGGTTTTGCTCTACGCGGATCCGGCCGCCCGACTCGACCGCCTCGAGCGCGTAGTCGTCGAGCACGAGCCGGCGCACGTCCCACGGCGAGAGCTTGAGCAGGTCCTTCTCGATCCAGTCGTCGAACCGCGTGGTGAACTTCGAGGTATCGATCTCGATCCGATACACGGGATCCTGACCCGCCTTGCGGACGAAGCGGAGCGCCTTGCCGCCCCCTGTGACGCCGGCGGCGGGCCGCTTGTCCTCCTTGCCGATCACAAGCCGGGCGATCTTCGTGCCCGCGGCGTCGCGCACCTCCACGAGCTCCCCGATGCCGGTCATCCCCGGCTTGATCTTCTCAGGATCGGGCTCGATCACGCCGAAAGTCTCGTGGTCGGCCGGCGACGAGCTCACGACGTCGAGCAACTTCAGGTCGACGAGTTCCGTGGCTGCCGCGGCGAGGTGATCCTTTGCATCGGCCGGGTAGTTCTGGTGCGATGGCAGCACCCACACGCCCCCGGTCTGCACCACCTTGAACGGCGCGAGCGTGGCCAATTCCTCGTCGTACTTCACGATCTCGAGGCTCGCCGCCTTCGAAGCATCCGAAAGGTCGGGGAACAGCACCCGCTCCTCGGCTGGCTTCTCCACGCGGCTCTTGAACCGCGGCTGCACGGCGAAGCCCAACAGGAGCATCGCGACGCCTCCCAGCAGAAAGAGCGCGGTCTTCCGCATCACGGGAGAAAGGCCACCCGCGGACACTGGCGATTCCATTGCGTTCACTCCTCGTTCACTCATGATGCTTGTGCGCCCGCCTCTATCGCAGCCGTGCCTTCGACACGCCTTCGCGCTCGAGCGCCCTGCGGCGGAAGTAGACGAAGAAGGCGACGACGAGCGGCGGGATCGGGGGGAGGAGCACGGCCAGCCACTTCTGCCGATCCTGCTCCTGGCGCACCTTGGCCCCGAGTTGTCGCTCCACGGCCTCCACCTCGGCGTCGCGCTTCCGCTTCAACTGCTCGATCTTCGTGTCGAGCCGCCGTTGCGCGAGCCGCTGCCGGCTGGCGAGTTGCTGCACGGCCTGCATCGCCGCCTGCGGATCGGCATCGCCGGCCGTCTCCATCTCCTTGATCTTCTTCTCGAACTCACCAACTTCCTTCTGCATGGCGGCGTTTGCCTCGCGCTCCGCTTCGTCGAACTCCGCGATGAACTTCTGCCGCTCGCCGTCTGCCTGCTCGCGGGCCTCGGCGACGGTGTCTTCGATCC
>CAZDTC010000267.1:0-3939 GCA_964508125.1 uncultured Candidatus Kuenenia sp. | reverse complement strand
CGGTGTTCATGTCGACCCACACGCTGGCCATGGCCGAGGAGATGGCCGACCGCGTCGGGATCATGGTCCGCGGCCAGCTGCGGTTTCTGGGCACCGTGGCGGAACTGCGCGAGCAGATGGCGATCGAGAGCACGAGCCTGGAGCAGCTCTATCTCGAGTTGACCAGCTCCCGCGGGGCCCGCCAGTCATGACCCCGTCCGCCTCGTCGACGAGCCCCGCGGCGATCGACCTGGCTGCGTCGTGCTGCCGGCTGCTTTCGGCCGATGCCGAAGCCGGCCTCTTCTTCCGCCTGCGGGCCCGGCTGGCCTGGGCCCTCTGCCGCACGATGCTCACCACCGCCCGGCTGCGGCTGAGCCTCGTCGTGCTCTTGAGCGCCATGTTCTGGGGTTCGCTGTACGGGATCTTCGTCGAGGCGTTCGCGTTTCTCGACTCCCTGCACGCGGAGGTGATCTCGCTCCTCTTCAACGCCTTCTTCTCGTCGCTGATGGTGATGCTGGTGTTCTCGACCGGCATCCTGCTCTACGGCGGCATGTATTGCTCGCCGGAGGCGCGGATGCTGATGACGCTCCCGGCGCGGGAAGAGGCGATCTTCTCGCACAAGTTCCAGGAGGCGATCTGGTTTTCGAGCTGGGGATTCATCCTGCTCGGGAGCCCGATGCTCGTGGCCTACGGAGTGGTGCGGGATTCTCCCTGGACCTACTTCGCGCTCCTGCTCCCGTTCATGCTGGCGTTCGTGTTCATTCCCGCGACGGTGGGCGGGATCTGCTGCATGGCGATGGTGGCCTGGCTCCCGCGGCTGCGGCTGCATGCCCTTTCGATCGCGCTGGGCGTCGCCTGCATCGGCGGCATCTGGCTGGCCTGGTCGACGCTCTCGTCCGTGAGGGCCGACAGCATGTCGGCCGCATGGTTCGAACAGACGTTCGCCCGGCTGTCGATCACCGAGCAGAAGTTGTTTCCCAGCTGGTGGCTGGCCAGCGGCCTCATCGAGGCGGCCCGCACCGGCACGACCAGCCGCGAGGGCTGGGCCGCGCTCGGCGAAGCGCTCAAGTTTCTCGCGCTCCTCGTGGCCAACGGCATGCTCCTGCAGCTCGTGGCCGGTTGGCTCGCCAGGCGGACCTACCGTCTCGGGTTCAGCCAGCTCGCCGGCGAGGTACCGGCCCGGCGGCGGCGGCGGATCGGCTGGTTCGACCAGATGCTCGTGAACGCCGGCCCGGCGGCCGGCCGCCCGTTGCGGCTGCTCGTGGTGAAGGATCTTCGCCTGTTTCGCCGCGACATCTCCCAGTGGTCGCAGTTCGTGATCTTCTTCGGGCTCCTCGGGCTCTACTTCTGGAACGTGCGGTCGTTCAACTACAACAACGCCTACGCTTCGATGATCGGATTTCTCAATCTCGCGGTTGTCGGGCTGATCCTCTCCACGTTCACGACGCGATTCGTGTTTCCGATGATCAGTCTGGAGGGGCGGCGCTTCTGGATCCTGGGGCTGCTCCCGGTGCACCGCGATCAGATCGTGTTGTCGAAGTTCCTGTTCTCTTTCCTCGGGGGAGTGCTCCCGTGCTGCGGGCTCGTGTTGCTGAGCGACATGATGCTCGGACTGCCGGGCAAATCGATCCTCGTGCACGAAATCTGCTGCGTGATGCTGTGCATGGGGCTGTCGGGCATCGCCGTCGGCCTCGGTGCCCGGATGCCCGACCTCCGCGAAATCTCACCGGCGAAGATCTCATCGGGCTTTGGCGGCACGCTGAGCCTCGTGATCAGTTCGCTGTTCATCATGACCGTGGTCGTGGTGGCGGCTTTGCCGTCGCATCTGTTTCTGGCGGCCCACGCCCTCGGCTCGGCCGGCCCTCGTGGCCTCCTCGCCTGGGCGGGCGGCGGCCAAGGCGAGGCTGCGAGCCTCGCGATCGTGGTGGCGGTCGGCGTCGCGGCGACGGTGATTCCGCTGCGGCTCGGGCTGCGGGCGTTTCGCCGGCTCGAGCCCTAAACCGGCTTTCCAGCCCGCATTCCCCGCCCAGGACGCGTTCGGTTACGATCCGGGCCCGGCTGCGGTTTTCATCGGTAGTCGTCGTGATCTCCGCTCGCCCCCAGCCTGACACTCATCCGCCGTGATGATCAGCCGCCTCTCCCTCTCGCAGCCCTCGCGAACGCCGCGGATCGGCGCCGTGCAGTATCTCAACACGAAGCCGCTCGTGCACGGGCTGGCGGGGCGGGGCGTGAACGTCGTCTACGACCTTCCCAGCCGCCTCGCCGATCGGCTCGCCCGTGGCGAACTCGACGTGGCGCTGATCCCGTCGATCGAGGTGTTTCGCGGCGACGGCTACCGCGTCGTGTCGGATGCCTGCATCGGCTGCCGCGGCCCCGTGATGAGCGTGAAACTGTTCTTCCGCACGCCGCCGGAGCGGGTCAGGCGACTCGCCGTCGACGAGGGCTCGCGAACGAGCACGACACTGACTCGGATCCTGCTCGCCGAGCGATTCGGCGTTCAGCCCGATGTCGAACTGCTCCCGATCGGCTCTGGGTTCGACGACACGAGCGCCGACGCCGTGCTGCTGATCGGTGATCGGGCGATCGGCGCGGGTCGGGGCTGCTTCCAGCTCGTCTGGGATCTGGGCGACGAATGGGTGCGGTGGCAGGGATTGCCGTTCGTATTCGCGGTGTGGGCGGCCCATCGGGGCGTGAGCCGCAGGGTGCTCGCGGAGATCGAACCACTGCTCGCCACGGCTCGTGATTCCGGGAAGGCGAACCTCGGTGCCATCGCCTCGGCCGAGGCGGCCGCCCACGGGCTCACGGTGCCCCAGTGCCTGGGGTATCTGCGCGACAACCTGCACTACGACCTCGGCCATCGCGAGCGGGCCGCCCTCGGCGCGTTCTACGACCACGCCGTCGCGCTCGACCTGGCGCCCGCCGGGCTCGATGTCGGTCGCGACCTTGCCCCGAGTGCTCGATGACCGCGTCAGCTGCGCCCGATTCCTCCACCGTGAAGCGGATCCTCGACGACACCGTCGCCGGGCGGCGGTTGGATGCCGACGATGCGGTGACGCTCCTCCGCTCGCGGGACCTGGCGGCGATCGGCAGGGCGGCCCACGCCGTCACGCTGCGACTGCATCCCGAGCCCTGGCGCACCTACAACATCGACCGCAACATCAACTACACGAACGTCTGCACGGCGGTGTGCGACTTCTGCGCCTTCTACCGCGGCCCGAAGCACGCGGAGGGCTACGTGCTCGACCGCGAGGTGCTGCTTTCCAAGATCGAGGAGACCGTGGCGCTCGGGGGCGATCAGATCCTGATGCAGGGCGGCCTCCACCCGACGCTGCCGCTGGAGTGGTACGAAGACCTGCTCCGCGACATCAAGACGCGATTCCCCGGAGTCAACGTCCACGGCTTCTCACCCCCGGAGATCCACCACCTCACGAAGGTGGCGAAGCGACCGCTCCGCGAGGTGCTTGAGCGGCTGGCCAGGGCGGGCCTCGGCTCACTCCCAGGCGGCGGCGGCGAGATTCTCGTCGACCGCGTGCGTCAGGCGATGACCCGCGGCAAGGTGCTCACCGACGACTGGCTCGAGGTGCATCGCGAATGGCACGCCCTCGGCGGCAAGAGTACGGCCACGATGATGTTCGGCCACATCGAGACGCTCGCCGAGCGCGTGGAGCATCTCGAACGGCTGCGTGAACTCCAGGACGAGACGGGCGGCTTCACGGCGTTCATCTGCTGGTCGTTCCAGCCTGAGCACACCGAGATGGCGGACATCCCGCCCGCGGGGCCTTTCGAATACCTGAAGACGCAGGCCGTGGCCCGGCTGTATCTCGACAACTTCCCCAACATCCAGTCGAGCTGGGTGACGCAGGGCCGCGAGATCGGGCAGCTCGCGCTCTTGTATGGCGCCAACGACATGGGCAGCCTGATGATCGAGGAGAACGTGGTCAGCGCCGCCGGCACGGTGCA
>CAZDTC010000266.1:0-3964 GCA_964508125.1 uncultured Candidatus Kuenenia sp. | reverse complement strand
ACCGCATGACGGCCCAGCCCTGAAACGCGTCGTCGGAGTTCAGGCAGCCGATTTCGGGCACGGCGACCTGCGTCGCCGCATCATCAAGCCCGCGAAGCCACAGGCGCCGACGGCAAGCACCCACGTGGCCGGCTCGGGCACGGCCGTAAACCCGCCGCCCATCAGCCCCAGATCGTCACCGCCGCCGAAGCCTAGCGCCGACAACCCGCCCGGCGCCGTGTTGTAGGGCCCCGTGTCAAACAGGTTTGCCGAGACCGAGGCCACCACGTCGTCGAAGTCCACCACACCGTTGTAGTCGTAGTCGCCGTCGGCCCACGTCGCCGGCAGGCCCGTGTCGTAGAGGTTCGCCGACACGAACTGCACCAAGTCGTCGAAGTCCACGACGCCGTTCAAGTTCCAGTCGCCGGCGGCCCCAAAGGCCACCGTGAACGAGCCGTCGGCATTGCCGAGCCAGCCGACGGCCCTGTAGGGGGTCGCCGCCGCAAGGCTCGATGTGATGCCTGAGGCCCCGTCCCAGACGCCGCTCCCCAGCCCCGAGCGGAGGTCGGCAAGGAGCGCGGCCTGCGTGATGCCGCCGGACGCGACGCTGATCCTGGAACCGCCGAGGTCGAGTCGCCCGCCCGTCGCCTGATCGACGGACAGCCCGCCTACCTTGAGATCGACCGTGGCGGAAGCGGGCAGCACCACCGCGCCGCTGCCGCTCACGGAGAGCGCGGTATTGTTCGCGAATCCGCCTCCCTGCACCTCGAGCCTCGCGATGCCCGACGTGCCGTTCACCAGCAGGGACGACGCCTGGATAACGCCCCCCGCGAGCCGCACGCTCGGGGATCGGGGAATCACGCCGACGGCCATCGCCAGCGTCCCACCCGTGACGACCGTGGGGCTCGTGCCCACCGCCCGGGCGTTGGCGATCCGGAGCACGCCGGCTTGGACGGTCGTGGTGCCGCTGTGCGAATTGCTCCCTGACAGCGTCCACGTGCCGCTGTCGGCCTTCATGAGGTGCACGGTGCCGGAGCCGTTGGTGATGCCGCCGGCGACCTCGCCGCCGCCGGCCCCCTGGAGCGTGAACGTGCGATTGCCCGTCGCGGCCGAGGTCAGCGCCACGTCGCCGTCGGCGGCGCCGGAGAGCCGCATCAGGCCCGCGTCGGATTGGATGATGTAGCTGCTGCCCCCGAAGTTGGCGACGATGCTCCCCTGGAAGTCGTTGGTGCCGCTGAGATTGAGCAGGCCCACGCTCGGGTTGTTGCGGCCGCTGAAGGCGATGGTGTTGGGGACCGTGCGGCCGTCCTGGATCTCGATGCGGGCGGTCGTGGCATTGCCCTTGACTCCGATCGTGACGGTGCCCGTGCCGAAGGGCCGTGACCGGGTGACGCGGGCGACGGCGGCCCCCGCGCTGCCGTCGTCGATCACGGTCGGCCCGGTGTAGGTGTTGTTGTTGGCGAAGATCACGGTGCCGGCGCCGTCGATCGTGAGCCCGCCTTCGCCCACGATCGTGCCGCTGAGCGTGAGCGGCTGGGCGGAGTCGTTGGAGATCGCGGTGGTGGCCTCGTAGAGTTCGATCCGCGAGGCGATCGTCTGGGGGCGCGTGTTCGCGGCCGCCAGGCTGATCGTGGGCGTGCCGCTGGATCGGGCGAACTGCAGCGACCCGGCGGTGCCCCCGAGGGTGTAGGCGGTGGTCGTGGAAGAAAACGCGATGCCGCCGATCGTGCGGGCCTGGCTCCAGGTGAACGTGCCGCTCGCGGCGGTGTTGGCCCCGAGGGCGACGGTCTGGTCCTCGAACTTCGGCACACCCCCGGCCCAGGCCGCCGCGGTGTCCCACGAGCCGATCGCTGCCGTGCCGCCGAACGAGATCGTGCCGCCGACGGCCGGCTTCTGGTAGACGCGGACGTAGTCGAACTTGGTCTGGTCGCTCGCGCCGGCGGGCCACTGGGTAATCGATGGAAAGCCCGGCCAGCCGCCCACGGCGTAGTTGAGGATCAGGTACATCGACGTCATCTGCTTGATGGCAGCTGCGTTGGAGAAGCTGCTCACCTGGACGTCGTCGAAGAAAAAGGCGGCGCTCGTGTCGCTCGTCCACTCCATCCCGAACGTGTGGTAATCCGTGTTCAGAGCGTCGATGCCGGGTGGATCGACGCCCCCGGCGCCCTTCGCGGGGTTCCCGCTAGTGTCGGTGTAGTGCCACTCGGTGTTGTATTTCGTGATCGGAAAACCGCTCGTGCCGTTGGTGGTGATCGGAAACTCCATGATGTCGGCCTCGGGAGGCCAGCCGGTGTCGACGCCCCAGAAGGCGGGCCATGACCCTGGCCTGGTGGGGAGGCGAATTCGCGCCTCGAAGTAGCCCCCGTCCCACTTTTCGATGGTGTAGCCGGTGGAGACCGCGCCGGACGTGAAGAACTTGCCACCCTGCGGGATCCGCTCGGCCTTGAGGGTCAGGGTGCCGTCTCCGGGGAACAGCACGTTGGACGAGGCCATGTAGGCTTCGTGGTTGTGGATCCGGCCCCACGGGTAGGCGTCGATCCACTTCATGGTGTCGAGGCCCGACGCGTTGAACTCGTCGGCGAACACCAGTTTGTAGGTGGATGACGGGGGCGCCGCGGTCGCGACGGCTCCCGACACGGCGGCCACCACCAACGCGACGACGAATGCCGGCGGTTTGGGTGGGCGAGGCATCACCGGGCCGCAGATCGTCGGCGACGAAGACCGGTCCAGATGACGACGGCCGCGCCCATGCCCGCGAGCGCGACCGCGCCGGGTTCGGGCACCACGACGACGTTCATCGTGAGCGTGAGGTCGCGACGCTGGGCCGCCCCGGCGAGGCTCTGGTTGTCGGAGAACGACAGCCGGAACACCTCGCTGAACGTGCCGGCCGTGCTCGGTGTGAACGAGGCCGTATACCCGTTCGTACCGCTCGCGAACAGGTTGGCGAACGTCGAGAGGCCGGCGTTAAACAGCGTGTCGCCCGAATCATGGGCGAAGCCCGTCAGCGACAAGCCCGCCGTCAGGCTGTCGCCGAACGTCGAGGCCAGGTTGGTGAGCGAGTAGCTCAGGCTCTGCAGACCGGCCGACTGGTCTACCGTGCCAAAGTCGAGAAGCAGGTTCGTCACCGCTGGGTCGATCCCCAAGAACGCCGGCGTCGCATGGTCGAGCACCGTCACGCTCACGTTGCCGGTGCCGGTGGTGGTGATGGCGTTCGGATCCTGCACGGTGAACGCCGCCGCCTGGCTGAACCCGATGCCGGTGCCCGTGAAATACAGGCCCGACACGGTGCCGCTGGTCGCGCTTGCGCCCGCCGTGCCGTTGCTCGTGCCGGCCACGTTGGCGCCGCTCGAGCTTGCGAAGGCGAGCGACGCACCGCCTGTGGGCGTGACGTTCGCGACCGTGTAGGAGATCGCCGTCGAGCCGCCGGTGATGATCGTGGCGTCGGCCGCGGTCGCGAGCACCGTGCCGAGGTCGGCCTTGCGCTGCACCGCGATCACGCCGTTGGAGCCGGAGCCGTCGAGCACCGTGTAGTTGGGCCCGGCGCCGGTGGCCGTGAACGACCCGGTCTTGTTGCCGGTGTACGTGAGCACGTTGTAGATGCCGGCCGTGGCGCTCGTGAGCGACAAAGCCAGCGTGTTGGTGCCGCCGCCGAAAGAAAGATCACCCGTCGTGAGGCCGCCCGCGGAGCCGCCCGTGATCGAGACAGCGATCGTCGCGTTGCCGCTCGTGGCGAGGGAGCCGATCGTGTTCGTGTAGCCGCCGACGGCGAGCGCGCCGCCCGCGAGCGACACGGCCGAGGACGAGGGGAGGACGTTGCTCGCCCCGAGCGCGAGGGTGCCGTCGCTGACGGTCGTGGCGCCCGTGTAGCTGTTCGCCCCGGCGAGCGTGAGCGTGCCAGCGCCGGACTTCGCGAGGCCGCCGCCGGCCGAGGTGCCGTCGGCGAGCAGGGCCTGCGAGATCGTGATGTCCCTGCCGGTCGGCACGT
>CAZDTC010000265.1:0-3976 GCA_964508125.1 uncultured Candidatus Kuenenia sp. | reverse complement strand
GGCCGCGGGTGCGGATCGGCGTGTTGTCGGTGCCCGAGGGCGTGAGCATGCCGGCTGTGATCCAGCCGATGAAGAACACGGCCCACGGCAGGCCGAGCGCCGCGGCCTTCGCCCAGCCCTCGCCGAGCGCGGCCACGAGCTGCGGCCGGAACTCCTCGACGGCCGCCACGGTGACGAGGTTCGCAAGGCCCAATGGCAGCATCACCTTCCAGGCGAGGTTCATGAGCTGATCGAACCGGAACCGTGGCCAGCTCCAGCGGACGAGCATGAAGAACAGGATCACGCCAAGGATCTTGGCCGAAAGCACGCCGAAGCGGATGAGGGCCACCGTCCAGGTTTCGACTGGGCCGGAGCCGGTGAGGCCCCAGAGGTGCCAGCCGCCCAGAAACATGATCACGATCAGGAACGCCGCCGTGACCATGTGGAGGAACTCGGCCACGAGGAAGAGCAGGAGCTTGATGCCGGAATACTCGGTGTGATACCCGCCGACGAGCTCCTGCTCGGCTTCGGGCAGGTCGAAGGGGAGCCGCGCCGCCTCGGCGAAGGCGGCCACGAGAAATACGAGAAAGCCGAGCGGCTGAGCGAAGGCATACCACACGCCCGTGTCGGCCTGCGCGTTCATGATCGTGTCGAGCTTGAGCGACCCCGCCGCGAGCACCACGCCCAAGAGGCCGAGGCCCAGCGGAATCTCGTAGGCCACGAGCTGGGCGCTCGAGCGCAGGCCGCCGAGGAAGCCATACTTGTTGTTGCTCGCCCAGCCGCCGAGGAGCACGCCGTAGACGGCGATGCTCGAAAGGGCGAACACCCAGAGCACGCCCACGTCGAGACCCGGCGCCACGAGCAGCGGCTCCTCGCCCGTGAGCCCGAGGGCGGGGATCGGGGGCAGCGAGCTGCCGAACGGGATGGCGGCGAAGATCGCCAGCGACGCCGCGAGAATCACGAGAGGCGCGGCCGTGTACAGCACCTTGTCGACATGCCTCGGCGTGAAGTCTTCCTTGAGGATGATCTTGAGGCCGTCGGCGAGGGGCTGGCCGAGCCCGAAGAGCCGCACCTTCGTGAGCGGGATGCCGACGCGGTTGGGACCCTTGCGATCCTGCACCCAGGCCGCCATCCAGCGCTCGACGAGCACGAGATAGGCCGCGGCCGTCATCAGGCCGCCGACCAGGAGGCCGATCTTCACGAGTGCCACGATCGTGGGGAGGGAGGGAAGGTAGTCGCTCATGCCAACTGCCCCACGCGGAGGTCCACGCCGTGCGCCGGGATCTCACCGGTGAGCGCCGCGAACGCGGCGGACGAGCCCGCGATCTGCTGCCGCACCGCGACCGGGTCGTAGAGACCGCGGCGGCCGAGCATGTTCCAGAACAGCCGCCCTTCCGGCCACACGCCCGCCGGCGGCTTGATCGCCTGGCCGAAGCTCTGGGCCCGGTGGGCCACGTTCACCCAGGTGCCCGCTCGCTCCGCGAAGCCTGCCGCGGGCAGCCGCCATGTGGCGTGCTTCGTGAGGGGCGAATCGAAGAGGTCTTGCACGACCACGCACGCGAGGTTCGCGAAGGGAGATGCCGTCGCGTCGTCGATCCAGGGTCCGGGGTAGCCGCCGGTGATCCAGGCGGCGTCGGCGTTGCCCGCCTCGACATGCGCGAGCAGGTCGCCCCAGGAGCGGCTCGCGGGATCAAAGAGCGCGACCACGGCCTCCACGCCCTTGCGATTGGGGCATTTTTCGGCGCGGATCGTGAAGCCGCCGGGGAAGGTCTCGTCGGCGCCGGCCGTGGGCACGTGGCCCACGGCAAGGAAGGCCTCCGGGTCGATCGACCGGGCGACCGCACAGAGCATCCAGGCTTCTTCGACCGTGAGCATCGGCGAGACGGCCACAGCCAGCCGGCCCGCAGCCTTGAGGTCGGCCCGCAGCCGTGTCGTCACGTCGGCCCATTCGACCGCGTCGAATGCGTCGGCGGGTGCGCCGTGGCCGTTGCGGCCCGGATCGCGCCGGCGGCCGGCCGCAAGCACCCGCGACTGATCGTGGAGGTGATGCCAGCCGTAGCGGCCGTCGTCGCACATCCACCATTTGTTCGTGTGCGGATTCTCACGGGGCTTGAGCCGGTAGACGGTGTCTTGGTTGTGCTCGGTGTGGATCGAGCAGCCGGCCGAGCAGCCGCCGCAGACGTTCGCCTCGCGCTTCAGGAACCAGACCCGCTGCTGATAGAGAAAGTCCTTGTCGCCGAGCGCGCCCACCGGGCAGAGATCGACCACGTTGCCGGCGAGTTTGTTGTCGAGCGGAAAACCGGGAAAGACGTCGATCTCTTCCTTCGCGCCGCGGCTCGTCACCATCAGTTCGCCGGTGCCGCTCACCTCGCGGCTGAACCGCACACAGCGGGTGCACATGATGCAGCGGTCGACGAACAGCGTCACCGTCGGGCCGACGTCCCGCTTGCGGCTCGTGAAGGGATGGAGATCGGCCCGCCGCTCGGCCTGGCCGTGCTCGAAGTGGTAGTCCTGCAGGAGGCACTCGCCGGCCTTGTCGCAGATCGGGCAATCGATCGGGTGGTCGATGAGGAGCGCCTCCTCGACGCGGGCCCGGCTGTCGATCACCGTCTGGCTTTCGGTGACGATGACCGTGCCATCCTTGACGGGCGTCTGGCAGCCCGGCACGAGCTTCGGCACCATCGTGATCTTGCCGGTGGCGGCGTCGCGGCTGCCTGTCTCGATCAGGCACATCCGGCAGCTGGCCACGACCGAGAGGCCCGGATGCCAGCAGTAGTGCGGGATCTCCTTGCCGGCGCGGCGCGCGGCTTCGATGCAGTTGAGCCGCTCGTCGGCCCCGATCTCGATCTCTTGTCCGTCGACGATGACGACCGGCATCAGTGGGCTCCGACGATCTGCAGGGCGGGTACGGGGTCGGTGATCATCCAGCCCGAGGGATTGGTCCGCTTGATGTAATCCTCGAACTCGCCGCGGAACTTCTTGATCGCGTTCTTGATCGGCCAGGCGGCGCCGTCGGCCAGGCCGCAGATCGTGCTGCCGGGCATCATGCCCATCGTCTGGCCGATTTCGAGGAGGAGGTCGAGATCCTTGAGCCGGCCCTTGCCGGCCTTGATCCGCTCGAGCATCCGCAGCGACCAGCTCGTGCCCTCGCGACAGGGGGTGCACTGGCCGCACGACTCGTGGGCGAAAAACCGGCAGGAGTTGTGGAGGAAGTCGACGATGCTCGTCTGGTCGTCGATGACGACGACGGCCGCCGTGCCAAGGCCGAGGCAGCCGACCTTCCCGGGGCCGGCGAAGTCGAGCGGCGTGTCGAGTTCGCTTTCGGTCATGAGGCCCATCGAGATTCCGCCGGGGATGACGGCCTTCGCCCTGCGTCTCTTCCAGACGCCGCCGCCATGCTCCTCGATGAGCTGGCGGGCGGTGATGCCGAGCGGCGCCTCGTAGCAGCCGGGCCTCTCGACGTGGCCGGAGAGGCAGTAGAGCTTCGGCCCGTAGCTGCCGGGATCACGCGGATTGTTCGGATCGGCCGGCACGCCGATCGACTTGAACCAGTCGACGCCGCGGCGGGCGATCTGGGCCACGCAGGCCATCGTTTCGATGTTGTTCACGACCGTCGGCTTGCGAAACAGTCCTTCGATCGCCGGGAACGGCGGCTTGATCCGCGGCCAGGCCCGCTTGCCTTCGAGGCTCTCGATGAGCCCCGTCTCTTCCCCGCAGATGTAGGCCGCCGCGCCACGGTGCAGGTAGATGTCGAGCGAGAAGCTGGTGCCGCGGATGTTCGTGCCGAGGTAGCCGGCCGCATATGCCTCGTCGATCGCGGCCTGGAGCCGGTGCCAGCTGTGGGGATATTCGTACCGCAGATAGATGTAGGCCGTGGAGGCCCGCGTGGCGTACGACGAGAGGATGATTCCCTCGATCACCTGGTGCGGGTCGTCCTCCATCAGGATCCGGTTGTTGAACGTGCCCGGCTCGCTCTCGTCGGCGTTCACGCAGAGGT
>CAZDTC010000264.1:0-3997 GCA_964508125.1 uncultured Candidatus Kuenenia sp. | reverse complement strand
CGAAAGCGAGGGTGACGGGACTCGAACCCGCGGCCTCCAACGTGACAGGCTGGCGCTCTAACCAACTGAGCTACACCCCCGTGTGGCCGCCATGTCGGGCGGCCGCCGGGACGAAAGCCTCGCGTTGCCGAAGTATACCGCGACGGACGATCGTCGGAAGGGCGGGGCAAATCCGCCGGCTCACATGATGCCCCGCGAGGGATCGAAGCCCTTCTTTCGCGCCAGTTCGAAATCCTGCTTCGCCTGTTCGGCGAGGCCGGCCTTGTCGCAGGCCAAGGCCCGATGATGGAGCATCACGGCCAGCCCGTGGTCGAGCGTGCGCAGCCGCCGGGCAAATTCGTCGTGGTCGATGCGGTCGGCGAGCAGGGCGAGTTGGCGGCGACTCTGCTGCATGCCGTCGATGGCGAGGTTGAGTTGGTCGATCGCGTCCTGCGTGCGCCCGGCGAGAAACAGGATATAGCCGCGCGTGTCGAGGAGCTCGGGTGACGCCTCGCCAAGCGCCGCGATGGCGGCATCGATGTCGGCGAGCGCCTCGGGCACCTCCCGGCCCACGAGCGCCCGCACGTAGGCCCGGAAGTTGAGCGCCTCGGCATCTTCGGGCGTAGCCAGGGAGACGACCCGGGCAGCATCGGCCAGCGCGGCGTCTGCGTTGCCGAGCACGACGTGCACGAGCGCCCGCACCCGCAAGGGTTGTGGCGCCAGCGGTGCCTCGACGGCCGCCGAGGTGGCGTCTTCGAGCGCGCCCTTCGCATCTCGATCCTCGAGGCGCAGCATGGCCCGCAGGCAGAGCAGCTCGGCGTCGGCTCCCTGCCAGTGGAGCGCGCGGCCCACCGCCGCGACGGCGCCGCCGATGTCGCTGCGGGCCTCGCAGGCGGCCGCCCGTTCGAGTGCCCAGCCGACGACCAGCGGCCGCACGAAAGGCACCGCCTCAGGAAGGACGATGGCCGGCAGGAGGACGCCGGCCACGAGACCCACGAGGGCGAGCCGCTTCCATCCCGCCCCCGCGCGCGGCGTGGCGAGGTCGCCCGTTTCCCGGGCATCGTGAGCCGCACGCACCGGGTCGAAATCGGGCGGGATCGGAAACCCGTCGCGGTCGTAACGCATCACCACCTCTTCATTCTTTCTCTATGGTAGCCGCATGTCGATCCACCCGGCAATTGACGGCGTGCACCCGCTGGCGTAAGGTCTGCCGAAGCACGGGAGGCACCGCGATGCCGCTCTTCGAGATCGAAACCAACGCCCACATCATCATTTCGTGGGCTGCAGACGAGCAGGCTGCGGCCGCGGTGGTGGAAGACGCCTACCCGGGCGAGAAGGTCGTGCGCATGACGCGCCGGCCCCGCGACACGTGGGTGATCTCCAAGTCGGCTCTGGGCCTCAACGTGTCGCGCACCGACCCCTGCCATACCGCCCGCGAGTGCCTCGCCAAGGCGGCCGGCGACAAGCTGCACGCCATCCGCCTCTACATGCACGAAACGGGAGACGACCTCGAACGCGCCCGGAAGGTGATCGAGTCGAACATGGTCATGGGATGGTGACCTTCGTCGGGCGGTCGTGACCTTCGTCATGGGGCGATGACGACGGCGGACAGCTCGAACCCTGCCACTTGGGTCGGCGTCTCCAGGCCCCCGTTGTCGGCAATCGCCACGAGCCCGCGTCGATCCGCGCCCAGGCGAGGCCCCAGGCAGAGTCCTTCGAGGTTGAGGCCCAGCGCGCCCGACCAGAGCAGCGCCTTGCCGACGAACATGTCGCGCTTCTCCGCCAGTCCGCCGGTGATGCCCGACACGTCGGCGGCCCGCGCGGTGTCGACGAGATAGATCCGGCTCTCGAACGGGGGCAAGCCGGGACCCGCACTTCTCTCCAGCACGAGCAACCGGCCGCGGCCGAGGGCCACGATCGCCACCACGCCCGAGAATGTCGGCCCCGCGAACACAGGCACGATGCCATGCGGCGGGTCGACGCGGTAGGCGGCCTGAAGTGCGCCGCCTGCGCCGGCCAGGGGCACCCGCACCAGACGGACCACGGTGCCTGCCTGCGTGGCAGCCGCAGGACCGTCGGCCTCCAGCGCCTCCTCGTTGGCCGTCCACAGATGCCGGCCATCGGGGTCGAGGGCCAGCGCTTCGAGTCCGCGGTTTGCCCGCCGTCTCCGGAGAATGTCGGGTATCGCGACGGTGCCGTCAGCCCCGCCATCCTCGAGCGCGAACGCGCGGATCGCCGGCGTGTCTTCCTCGCATAGGAACACGCCGGCGGCGCCGCCCAAGCGCGGGGCCAGGTCCTCGTAGTCGTGGTGCTCGCCCAGCGCCAGCGGTTCGAACGCGGTCGCTGCGACAGGCGTTCCATCGGCGGCGAGTTCGAGATGAAACCTGATCAGGGAAGCACTGTTGTCCATCACAGCCGCGTAGCGGTCGCCGCCCAGCCAGGTGATGCCGCTCAGTCCCACGAGTTTCAGGCGGGTGCCGTCGGCAGCCGAGACGTCGTCGGGCAGCGTGAGTGCCGCGCGATAGGCGACGCGCAAGCCCCCTGCCGGACCGGCGGAGGATTCGTCGCCGGCTGCCAATGCTGCCGGCCACAGCTCGGCCACGAGCCACAGCGCCAGGAACCCGATCGCGTAACGCCGCCACACCATGCGGCGATGGTACCACCGCGAACGGCGACAACGGCTACGGCGCGGCTGGAGCGGGCGTTTCGAACGCGGCCGTGCGCACCGCGGACGCCGCCGCGGGGGCCGACTCGACGAGGATCGCACGGGTCGGCCGGTAGCTCGTCGTGCCGCCAGGACGGTAGCCGGGGTCGGGCCGTCGGGGCGGGGGACTAGCCGGCGGAGATGGAAGCGGTGGAGCGCCCGGCAAGACCGGCGGGCTCGCCAGGGGTGAAGCCGCCGGGAGCGGGGGTGCGGCCGGCAGGCTGGTGGCCATCGGCGGTGGCGGCGGCGACGGTGATCCTGGTGGCGAGAGCGGCGCGGTCGGCTCGAGTGGTGCGGAAGCGGGCGGACTCGAAAAACTCGTGCCGCCGAATCGGCTTCCAGGCACGCTCGCGTAACGCGAGGCCGGCGACGCCGGCTCGACGGGGGCGGGCGAAGCGGGGCTCGCCGCGGGCGGCACGGCGAGGCCGTAGGGATCGGGCTGGCTCGCGGCTGCAGTGGGCTCATAGCCCGCGGTCGCCGGGAACGAACCCGACGACGCAGGCGGCGCAGCCCACGGTTGCGCGGCTGGAGCAGCGGTCGGAGCGGAGGCGATCGCCGGTGGGGCCGGGGCGGTGGTCTGCGGCGCGGCGTTGGCGAGCGATGCGTAGGGACCAACCTGCGGCGTGATCGCCGGCGGCGCCTGACTGCCATAGGTGATTGCCGTCGGTTCCGCGGGAGGCAGCGCGGGGGCGGCAGTGCCGGGCTGGCCCGGAGCGCCGGCGGCGTCGGCGACCGCGTACCCATTGGGGGTTGTCGTCGTGGGATAGGGCATGGCGGCTTCGGAGGGCTTCTTGATGGAGCCCTCGAAAGGTGGTGCCGCCGAGAGTTTTTCTGCGTCGCCTCCCTTGGCGCCGAACGACCACCACGAAGGAGCCGACGTGGCGGAGGCTCCACTGCGGCACCCGATGGACGTCGCCGCAGCGGCCATGACCGCGCCGGCCATCAGGGCTGACCGCAGGCTTCCGTCGGCGAACCGCGGGCATCGACTCGTGGGCTGACCGGGCGTGTGCATAGACGGAAGGTCTCCAGGCGAGGCACGTCGGGCATGGAACGCCAACCGACCGCCAAGCGGTCTTCGCCGACGTGGGGGAAATAGGAGGCGGATCAGGGTGCCGTCAACGCCAACACCTGCGCAGAAAAAAGCCGACGCCCGTCAGAGACGGGCGTCGGCAAATGGGCAGTCTGGGAAGGCGGGCGATTATTTCTTGGCGACGGCAAACCGTTTGCCCACCGCATCCCAGTCGATGACGTTGTAAAACGCGTTGACGTAGTCGGCGCGGCGGTTCTGGTAGAGCAGGTAGTAGGCGTGCTCCC
>CAZDTC010000263.1:0-4001 GCA_964508125.1 uncultured Candidatus Kuenenia sp. | reverse complement strand
GTCCCGCTCGGCCTCACGGATCTTCTGGATGATCACCTGCTTGGCCGTCTGGGCGCCGATGCGCCCCGACAGCTCCTGGGTGTCGATCTCGATGCCGTCACGGCTGCCGCTGACCCGCCCGTCGGCCCGGTCGATCGCGATGCTGATCTGTGACTCCTCGCCGTACTGCCGCTGGAGCGCCGTCACCAGCGCAGCCTCGATCGCCTGAAACACGACCTCCTTGTCGATGTTCTTGTCGCGATGGATCGCGTCGACGATGCGGAGAATTTCTTCTGGCTTCATGGGGTTCTCGGAGAGCGCTTCGCGGGCCTGTCGGCATGCGGTCGAAGCCTATGGCAAGCCGGCGAACCGACGCCATATACGACCTGGGCGCCGCAGCCTCCCGTCGGGAAGGCTTGGAAGCGTATCCGTGAACCAGCAGCCAATCGAACTCGACGCAACCCGTGAAAGGTATTGCACCTGCGACGGACTGTCAAGCAGCACGGCCCGCGATCAGGACTCGCTCAGGCCGAAAGGTCCCAGCCGCGAATGACCACCGAGCCGGCCTGCCCCTGCGGGGTCACGGCCGAGGAGATGAAGGCGTCGCCCGCAGCGTCGCCGCCGAGGGCTGGCCGGATCGGGCAGTCGGGATCGGCCGCGTCGTGGTTGAGCAGGGGGAACAATGTCCGCTCCCGGAGGGCCAAGACGCTCGCGATGCACTCCACGACGCCGCTGCCGGCGCCAAGGTTGCCAAAGTGGCTCTTTGCCGCCACGGTCGGCAGAGCCGCGGCGGCAGGACCAAGGGCATCGTGCATCGCGGCCGCCTCGTCGCGATCGCCAGTCACGGTGCTCAGCCCGTGGGCGTGCACGTGGCCCAGACGATCCGGCGCGACACCCGCCATCTCGATCGCCCGTCGCATCGCGAGCGCCACGGCACGACGACGGACGCCCACCCCCGCCGCATCGCTCGCATGGCGGGCAGCATGCCCAAGGATCTCGCCGTAGATCCGGGCTCCGCGACCGCGAGCGTGCTCCAATTCCTCGAGCACGAGCACCGCCGCTCCCTCGCCGAGCACCATCCCCTTGCGGTTGCGATCGAACGGCCTGCTCCAACGGGTCGGATCACCTTCGCCAAGGGCGACCTGCTCGCTCTGAAGAGCATGCACCGTCTTCATGGGATGCACTCGGGTGCCGGTCGCACCAGCCAGCATCACGTCGGCCGCGCCTCGTTGGATCGTCATCGTGGCCTCGCCGATCGCAAGATGACCGCTGGCCTCCCGGAGGGTCACCGAGTTGCTCGGCCCGCGGAGGTCGTTGTAAATCGCGATGTGGCTGGCCGGCATGTTGGGGAGATACTTGAGCAGCCACAACGGGTTGAGCAGGGGCATCCCATCGGCTGCCCAGCGGTCGAACGCGAACGTGCCGTCGGCGGCCCGGCAAGCGGCCACGCCCGCGGTGAAATCCTCGGGGAGAGTGAGCATGTAGTCGGAGCCGAACACACATCCGAACCGCTCGGGCCGGTGCTGCTCGGGCGTGATGCCGCAGTCGTGCAAAGCCCGCTGGGCGGCGGCCACCGCCATCTGGCTCTCCCGGCACATGACCTTGAGCCCCTTACGGATCGCTTTTTTTCGCTCGCCGTCGAGAGGACCGAAGTTCTCGATCTCGCCCGTAAACTCGCGGGCTTCGGCCGCGTGTCGAAGCGGCAGGCCCTGCGGCGGAAACAACTCGATCGGCCCCACGGCGCTCGTCCCGGCAACCAAGCCCTGCCACAGCGAGTCGAGCGTCAGCCCGAGCGGACAAACGACCCCCATGCCCGTGATCACGACCCGACGCTCCGGCATTGCACTCATGAATCGAGGTTCCTTGAACTGGAGGGGGCACGCACGGCCCGGAAGCCGGCCGCGAGGCGGATTATGGTGCAGCGCCCAGCCTGGGCTCCACCACCACGACCACGTCGGTCCGCTTCGCGTCTGCGAGAAGGGCGGCCGAACCGGCGGCATTCTGCCCCGGAACGGGCCAGGGCACCAAGCCCAGCCCCACCACGAGCACCTGATTGGCCGGCCAGCGAAACCGTTCCCCGACGCGCACCGCCGATAATTGCGGCACCTCGACCTGCACCCGCTGGCGGTCGGCCGTGGGCACGGTCACCGACACGGGCGCCATGCGCTCGATCTGGTCGATCCGCACCCGCAGCACCGCCTCGACGACAGTCCCGTCGCCGGAGAGCAGCGGCTGGACGTCGAGCGTCATCCCCTCGTCGCAGCTCGAGCCGAGCGTCTGCCAGCCGGGCCAGGCATCCGGCCGCGGCACCACATCCTGCACGTAGGGCCGCTTCCGCCCCCCGGAGAGCACGGCCGGAAGCCCGTTGCCCGCGAGCACCGGCCCGGTCGGCAGTTCCTGGCAGTCGCCACGGCGACGCAGGATCGCCAGCAGCACAGCCGCCTCCTCGCGGGCCATGATCCAAGCCTGCACGCCGGGAGTCGCCGCCGCGACCGGATCGAGCAGCGCGCGCGCGTCGTTGCGCCACGCGGGACTGCCGACGCCCAACACGCGCACCAAGAAGCGGTGCGGCGCCGCCGCGTCGGCTGTGAACCGGGCGGCGACGTCGGCCACCCGCGCCTGGATCGCGGGCGTGTGGTAACACTTGAGCTGCGTCTCGTCGGCCGAGAGCGCGGCCACGACGTCGCCGTGCCAACTTGCATAGCCGGTGTCCTGCAGCACCCAGTCGACGACATGCCGCTGACTGCCCGGCCCGTGCTGCTTGACGAAGGCCGAAATATCGTAGGTGCGCCACACCTGCCCGGCATCGCTCGGCAATTGTGCCACAGCCGCGCAGGGGTCAATGCAGGCGACGACCACGAGCAGCCAGCGGGCGCGAGCCATAGGATCCTTCCCGGGACGCCCTGAATCTATGGCGACCGGGCGATCGCCGCACAGACCAATTCGAGGCGGCTGACGCGGACTGGAGGACAGGATGAAGCCTGTCCCACAATGGCAAGCGGGACGCTTGCCCCACGTTACACGCGGCGGAGGATGAGGCTCGCGTTGTGGCCGCCGAAGCCGAAGCTGTTGCTCATCGCCACGTCCACCTTCGCCTCGCGGGCCACCTTCGGCGTGTAGTCGAGGTCGCAGTCGGGGTCGGGGTTGTCGAGATTGATCGTCGGGGAGATCACGCCCCGCGACACGGTGAGGGCGCAGACGACGAGCTCGATGCCGCCGCTCGCGCCGAGCGTGTGGCCAAGCTGGCTCTTCGTGCTCGAGATCGCGAGCCGCTTCGCGTGGGGCCCGAACACGCGCTTCACGGCCGCCGTCTCCGCCTTGTCGCCGAGCGGGGTGCTCGTGCCGTGGGCGTTGATGTAGTGGACGGTGTCGGGGGCGAGGCCGGCGTCTTCCAGGGCCATCGACATCGCGCGGCCCGCGCCGCGGCCTTCTTCGTCGGGCTGCGTGATGTGGCCGGCGTCACCGCTGGCCCCGTAGCCGAGAAGCTCGCCGTAGATCCGGGCGCCGCGGCGCCGGGCGTGCTCGAGTTCCTCGAGCACCACGATGCCCGCTCCCTCGGAGAGCACGAAGCCGTCGCGGTCGACGTCGAACGGCCGGCTCGCCTGCTGGGGGGCATCGGTGCGAAACGACAGGGCCCGCATGTTCTGAAAGCCGGCCAGGCCGATCGGCGTGAGGGCCGCTTCGCTGCCGCCGGTGACCATCACGTCGGCATCACCATATTGTATCGCGCGGAGCGCAGAGCCGATCGAGTTGGCGGCGCTCGCGCAGGCCGTGGCCACGGCGAAGTTCGGGCCCTTGATGCCGTAGAGGCTGGAAACGTGGCCGCTCGCCGAATTGACCATCAGCTTGGGGATCGTGAAGGGGGAGACCTTGTCGATCCCCTTGTGGAGCAGCCGCTCCTCCTGCACCTCGAATTCCCAAAGGCCGCCGATCCCGGAGCCGATCACGACGCCGCAGCGGAAGGGCTCCTCCTTCGAGAAGTCGAGCCCCGAATCGGCGACGTCGTCCTTGGCGGAGGCGAT
>CAZDTC010000262.1:0-4001 GCA_964508125.1 uncultured Candidatus Kuenenia sp. | reverse complement strand
TCGTCCCCCTCGAGCGCCACTTCGGCCAGCGCCCAGAGCCGGTCGTCGAACACGCTCCGCCAATGGGCGAGGTGCTCGACCGGCTCCGTGGTCTCGGCCAGCGGCACGCCCGCCAGCAGGCTGCCTGAATGGGCGGCGATGTCGTCGAAGGCGAGGACGCACCGCCCTGCGTCTGGCGTGCGATCGCCTCCCGCCTCGGCGGCACGGGCATACCCCGCGGTGAGCAGTCGGCAGAGATTCGTGTAGCCCGTGCGATCGGCGGCCCACACGACGAGCGGCGCCGCATCGCATGGCTCGAGGTGTGCCCCGACGATGAGCTTGAGCCCCGCCTGCTTGGCCGCGCCATGGGCCCGCACGATGCCGGCGAGCGTGTTGCGATCGGTGATCGCCAGCGCCTCGTAGCCGAGCGCGGCAGCCGTTTGCACGAGCTCATCCGGGTGCGACGCGCCGCGGAGAAAGGAAAAATTGCTCGTGCAGTGCAGCTCGGCATACCGCGGTTCCATCAGGCAAACACTCCGTGCAGAAACCAGGCTCCGTCCTTGAGCCTGCGAAAGACCCAAAATCGCTCCCCTGAGCGCGTCTCGACGACGTAGTAATCGCGGCGCACGATCGGCCCGCGCCACCAGGCCGTCTCGATCCGCTCCGGCCCGTGGGCCGCAACCACCTCATGGGCCTCGCCGCCACAGCGAAACCGCACCGGCGGCCGCCCGGCATCGGCCACGTCGGGCACGACCGCCAGCACCTCGAGCGGCACGGGCCGGGGCAGAAGCCAGGTAGGCCGGCGCTCCGCCGGCGCGAGGGATCGCCCCTGCGCCGATGTCGCCCCCGAGCCGGAGCGAGACGACATCGACACGCGCTCGGGCGCGGCCGTCGGCGGCACGCCCACCCAGGCGTGCTCGGGCTGCGCGTCGCTCACGATCCGCGGCTCGAACACGGCCTTCGCCCCGAGCCTGCCGGCGAGCCTGTCGAACAGCATCCCCACCTCGGCCGCCGCCGATTCGCTTGTCTTCGAGAACAGCGTGCGCTGCCGACACACCGTCGAGGCGGCCGCCACCACTTCCACGGCCACGCCTTCCAGCTCCCGCGGCAGCCGCACCCGCGACAGCCGTAGCCGCACGAGATCCGCGATGTGCCGCACGGCGATCGAGGCACGATAGAGCCCGACGTCGACCACGACCGGAGGGCAGGGCTCTCGACCACCAAGGCCCCCCCCGGGCTCAAACCGCACTTGCAGGGAAGTGATCCCATCGCCCCGCGCGGCCAGCGGCCCCATGCACTGGCCCACGAGCCGTTCGAGGATGGCCGTGATCGCATCCTCGCCCATCTCCCGCGGCGACACTGGAACATCGAAAGAATGGGTTGCCCGTGGCAACTCCTCGCCAAAAGCCGGCGCGAGCGGTTCGGCCCGCGTGCCCGTGAACTGCGCGATCCGCACCGCGAGCGTGGGTGGGAACCGGGCGGCGAGGCTTTTGCGCGACAGTTTCAAAATGCCACCGATCGAGTCGACGCCCACTTCTCGCAGGGCCGCGAGCACGCCGGCTTCGAGCCTGAGCGCCTCGGCCGGCAGGTCCGCGAGCGCCGTGGCGTGCTCACCAGGCGGCACGACGGCAAACCGCCGACGTCGGTGAAACGGCGGCGCATGCTGCCGATCGAGCGCCGCGGTGTGATGAGCGGCGGCCCAGGCCGCCCCGACGGTGTCGGCGATGGCCACCCGCGCATGCACGCCCCGGGAGGCGAGCGTCCATGTGGCGGTGCGCACAAGCGCCGCCTCGCCGCCGAAGAAGCCGGCCGTGCCCGTCACGTCGACATGGACGCACTCGGGCCGTTCGGCATCCTCGAGCGCCACGATCGGGCCAAACCGTCGGCTGTGGCGGGCGAGCCGCTCGAGCGCCGCCCGATCGGCGGCAGGATCGTCGTGATCGATCTCGGCCGCATGGCAGGCCCGCGATCCGTGGGCGAGCGCGAGCACGGCCATTCCCTCGGCGAGCGACATGCCCGACGGAATCCGCGGTACGGCCGGCCGCTCACGGCCCTGCAGCGATCCGGCTTGCGGCGGCAACGCCCAAGCCCACGACACGATCGTCATCACGCCACGCCGCTCACGCCGACAGACAAACACGGGCGCCTTGCGCAGATCCGGGTTGTCGAGGAGGCGCCGCTGCACGGGCCAGCGGGGTAGCCAGATCGTCATGATGCGCGACATGCCATCCGCTCCCGTTCGAGGATGCGTGGCGCGACAGGCTCTGGCACAGAGCCGGCAGCACAGCCGCGCACGAGATCGAGGCCGACGTCGACCGACCGCTCCTGCAGCTGCGCCTCGCCAGCCCATGGGCCACCTACCAGCGACAGCCTCAGCCGGCGCATGGACAATCCACCGCCCGGCTGCGCCGCTACGCCAATTCGTGCCTCCGCCCAGCTCGGCTCGCGGCCGGCAGCGAGCGGCCGCACGAACAGCCCCACTGCGAGGCTCCCCCGCGCCGCCAACTGCCAACGCCGCATGGCCGTGGAATGAATGCGTGCCGGCCAGGCGAGCACGGCCGCCACGCCCTGGCAGCGCAACGCCTGATCGATCGCCCACACCTCGTCGGCATCGTGGGCCGGCCGGGCCACGACGAGCCGGGGAGCGTGTCGCCCGGCGCCCCTGGCGCGCTCCAGCCAGCCCAGCACGGCCGGCGGGTAAAACCTTCCCTTGCGATCGACGACGACGATGGTCGAAGCCGCCGCCCCGCTCTCACGATCTGCGGCCTCGGCCAACCGGCAGGCCACCGCCGAGGCGAGCGCGGCCGCCCCCGACGCCTCGCCATGGCAGAGCCACTCCACGAGGCTGCCGCGCCGCACGCCGCCGGCTGGCAGGAGCCTGTCGAGCGGCGTGAAGCCCGTCGGCACCGCTTCCGTCCACCGGTCGGTCGACAAACCGCCGAATTCACCCGCCTGCAACAGTTTTTCGAGCGGCCCGCTCGTGACCACGGCCAAGCCCTAGGCTTTGTGTATGCCCGTACACTATACGGCCGTATATGCACTTGTCAAGCAGGTCAGCGGGCGTCCATCCAGGCCGTTCCGGGCTACACTGGCCCGCATGAAGGCCATGTCACTCATCCTCGTTGCCTTGGCTCTCGCCAACCGCCAGACCAGCGCGGCGGAGCCTGCATTCCCTGCGACGCTCGACGCCTTCGCAGAGCAGCGGTCCCCGCTCGTCGTCGCCCGGCTTCAGGCGACACCCAAACACTACCGGCAGATCGAGCCGTCGCTGTTCCACCTCGCGAACGCCCATGCCGAGCGGATCGCAACGCTCCCCCGTGAGGAGCAGGCTGACCTGCTCGCGAATCTCGCCCGCTTCATCGACGCGAAGCGAACCTTGGCCGGCGACGTCGCCGTGATCGCCCCGGGCCGGCCCATCGTCGGCCTCCTCGACCCCGAACACGGCCTCGACCCAAAAGAACTCACGGCGCTCGCCTCGGCCTACGGCACGACGGCGATGATCTGCAAAAAAAAGGATGAGGCGGGAGAGACGATCGAGTCAGTGGCCGCTGACTTCCTCGCCGCCGTCACCGCCGCAGCTGCAGCCGCCGAGCCAGCCACGATCGTGGTGCTCGGCCACGGCCTGCCGACGCAGATCCAGAGCTACGCAATTCCCTGCGAGCGGGTTGCGCAGGCGCTGCTCGACGGCGCTGTCCGCCGGGCCGCCGGCACCGCGCCCCTCGATCTCAGCCACCTCGTGCTCGTGTTCGACGACTGCTACAGCGCCGACTTCTCGTTCAACCTGGCGGCCGCCCTCGAGCGGGGCTGCCGCGAGTGGGGCCGCACGCTCGCCTCGCTCCCGTTCATGATCGCGGGCACCAACCGCGACTGCGTCGGGCACGCCGACTTCGGCGAGAAGTTCGTGCCCCACTTCTGGCGCGACGTGATCGAGCTGTTCTACATCCGCCGCCCGTTGCCCCGGCAGGTGACGCTCCGCGATTTCTTCGAGAAGGTCGGCAACATGATGTATGGCTACGGCCGCG
>CAZDTC010000261.1:0-4002 GCA_964508125.1 uncultured Candidatus Kuenenia sp. | reverse complement strand
GTGCTCGCCCGCCGCCAGCTCCACCGTGCCCACGCTCACCTGCACGAGCTGCTGGAAGTGGCCGGTGTCGACGACCGTGAACGGCAGCGTCGCGCCAGCCACCTCCACGTCGACCGTGGCCCCGCCCGAGCCCTGGCCGCAGCCCTGCTGCACCTCGACCTCGTAGAGCCCGGCCGCCGGGGCGGTGAACCTCCATTCGGCCCAGTCGACGGGATCGGTCCAGAAGCCGAGCACATTTTTGTTCGACGCGGGCTCGTAGCGGAGTTTCTTGCCGTGCACGATCGCGTCTTTGGCCAAGAGCCGCACATCGCCGGTTGACGGCGTCACCGGCGGCTTCTTTCCGGCGACCGCCACCGCCATCTGCTTCCGCCACGCTCCCCACGCCGGGTCGAGCGCGTCGGCCGTCGCTCCGGCCGTGATCCGGGAGGGATCCTGGTCGATGTAGAGCTGCTTGTGGAGCGCGGGGTCAAAATCGGGGTTTGGCCGACCCATCTGGGCCCCGACGCGCGTGCGCCAAGCGGTAAGCTCACTCTGCATCGCGCCTGCCCGCTCGCCCTGTTCGGCCGCCACGTTGCGGGCTTCGCCGATGTCGCTCGCCAGATCGTAGAGTTCGAGAGCGCCGTCTTCGAACTGCTCGATCAGTTTCCAGGTGCCCTGCCGCATCGCACCGGCCGGTCGGCCGCCCTGATTGGTGTAGTTGGGGAAGTGCCAGAACATGGTCCGCTCCGGCAGGCTGCCTCCCTCGAGCAGGCCGAGGATGCTCGTGCCATCGAGCGGACCGACCGCCTTGGCGACGTCGATCCCGGCGGCCTCGAGCAGCGTGGGGACGAGATCGGTGAGCACGACGGGCGTGTCGACGGTGCTGCCGGGCCGGATCACGCCGGGCCAGCGGATAATGAGCGGCTCGCGGAGCCCGCCCTCGTAGAGAAATCCCTTGCCCGCGCGATACGGCGTGTTGTGCGTGGCCGGGACGCCGGCGGGCTCGGGAGAGTGGAGGCCACCGTTGTCGCTCGTGAAAATGATGATCGTGTTGTCGGCGAGGCCGAGTTCGTCGATCGTGCGCACGAGCCAGCCCACGGCGTCGTCGAGCGTCTCGATCATGGCAGCGTAGGTGGGATGGAACGTCTTGGCATATTTGTCGACGAGCGCCTGCCGCGCCGCCAGCGGGATGTGCGGGTTGTTGTGCGGCACGTAGCAGAAGAAGGGCCGGTCGCGATTGGCCGTGATGAAGTCCGCGGCGGCCTTGGTGATCGCATACTCGCTCTTGCCACCGTCTTCCGCGCCCGGCCGCGTGTCTTGGGGCGGCGTCATCACGACGTCGAAGCCCTGGTCGGCCGGCAAGAAGCCCCCGCCTCCCAGATGCCACTTGCCGAACAGGCCGGTCGCATAGCCCGCACCGCGCAGCCACTCGGCAATCGTCGTCTCCTCGAGAGGCAGTTGCCCCTCGATCGTCGGCTGCAAGAGCCGCTGTGAGGCGGCATCGGCCCGGCCGTGGAGGAAGTTCGTGAGATGCAGCCGGGCGGGGCACTTGCCGGTCATGAGCGCAGCCCGCGACGGCGAGCAGATCGGCTGGGCCGTATAGGCGCACGTGAACCGCATCCCCTCGGCCGCGAGAGCATCGAGCCGGGGTGTCTCGTGTTCCGTGCGTCCGTAACAACCAAGATCATTCACCCCCAGGTCGTCGGCGAAGATGAGGACGATGTTCGGCGGGGCCGCCGCCGCGGGCAGCCCGGCGGCTGCAACCAAAGCCACGAGACCGACGACCGAGATCGCCGCACGCCCAATGGCAGGAAGACGCCGTGAATAAATAATGCCGGGTTGCATGGTCGACCCCGGAACCAGGGGGATGAAAAACGCATTATTGCGCAGCCGGCCAAGACGGGAATGGCGGGCTACCGTCGCCACAAGCTGCGTACCAGACTGCCGCTTTTTGCAAAGCGGCGTTGCATTTTGCGGAAGCGCATGCCGGACCGACAGCCGCCGCGAAACGGTGGGAAGCGAAATTCTGGCCGCAGGGTGCGGTCGCGCCGATTGTCGGGGTTTGGCACGCCAGATGCGTACCCAACCGGCACACCCGGGGAGGCCAAGCCATGAACGCCGCTGCCACGACCGCCACCGCCGCTGCCGATCGCGAACCGACCGACGAGCAACTGTTTCGCCGGTTCCGCACCGGCGACGCCGGGGCCTACGAGACCCTCGTTCACCGTTACGAACGGCCGCTGTTCGGATACCTCAGTCGCTATCTGGGGAGCGCCGAACTGGCCGAGGACGTGTTTCAGGCGACGTTTCTCCGTGTCTATCTCAAGGGGGACGGATTTCAGGAGGGGCGCGAATTCCGTCCCTGGCTCTACGCGATCGCCACCCACAAGGCGATCGACGTGCAGCGGCACGAACGCCGGCATCGCCACGTGGAGCACTCGCGCTGCCGTGCGGCAGTCGAGGGCCACAGCCCGCTCGACACGGTGGCCGCCCGGGGCACGACGCCCGACGAGCAGGCGGGCGACAGCGAGGAAGGCTCTCGGATGCATGCCGCCGTCGAGAAGCTCTCCGAAGTGCAGCGGCGGGCTGTGCAGCTCGTGTATGAGCAGGGCCTGGCCTATCGCGACGCCGCCGCTCTCATGGGCGTGCCCGTGGGGACGGTGAAGAGCCGGCTCCACTCGGCACTCTTGACGCTTGCGAAAGTGTGGGGTGTCCACCTGCCGCGGCGGGCGTTGGCCGTGGCGGCGAAGACGGCCTGATGGGGGCGGTGGCCTTTCGCCCTCCCGCACCCGTAGGATTGCTCCGGTGCGGCCATGAATCCACCCGTGACGGCCGGACCAAGGCCTCCCGGCGGGGCTTCCGTGCCCGCCTGGCGGCGCTGGTTTCCGAGCCTCGACAACGACGCGCTCACGCTCCGTGAGGTGCTCGCCACACTGCCGGCGGCACCCCCGACGGCGATCCCTTGGATCGTGCGGCTGTTCGAGAACCCTGCGGGCTGGCTCCACCTGCATGGCGCCGTCGATCTCGCCCACCACGACCGGATCCATGTACTCCTCGGCCGCGGGCTCTTGGGCCAGGACGAGGCCTTCGTGATCGGCTTCACGATGGGAAGCACGAAGCGGCTCTCCCGGCTCGAGCAGTGGTTTTTCAAGATCGTGGCGGCATGCCTCTATCCGGAGCCCTACCGCATCCCGTGGCCGACGCTCGCCGCCTACGATCTGGGCGTGGAGGCCGGCCGGGCGATGGGCGTGAAAAACGTGCACCTCGCCGTGGGCGACGACCGGCTCGATTGGCCGCTCGGCGACATCCGGCGCGAACTCGGCATCGACCCTGGGCGGCTCAAGGAGTTTTTCGCCCGGGAGCGGAACGCCCTGCCTGGCACGGCCGCGAGCCAGCGGCTGCCGGTGGAGACCCCGGGCGATCGGCCCACCGCCGGCCGGAACCAGGCGGCATAAGCCCGACTCGCGACCCGGGCCGCCGCTCAGACGAAGGTCATGAGCACGACGGCGTCTTCTTCGTCGTCGAAGGGGTCGAAGTCGCCATCATACGGGCCGAACACGCGCGGGCTTTGGGGGTGGGCATTCATCGCTGCGACTCCTTATGAAACGACTCCACCATCGGGGCCGAGGGGAATCAAATGGTTGGAAACGCCCGGTGAAACCGGTATCTTCCGGCGGTCAGCCACGGTCGACTGGCCACCACGAACCCCCTCCTTTGAAGGGCGCCTCCGGCGCCCGCACGCCACGCTCATGACCACCACGCCCACCGCCCCCGCTCCTGCCGCTGCCGCCGATCCCTGGTTTCAAGATCGCTTCGCCGAGAGGATTGGCGGGGCCGGCTACGGCAAGGGCACCGAGATCTACAAGTTCGAGCTCATCAAGCGGGCCAAGCGCAAGGCCCTCGCCGACCATCCCGAACGGCGGATGCTCGACTTCGGGATCGGCGAAAACGACGAGATGGCCCCCGAGAGTGTGCGGGCCGTGATGCGGCGGGAGATCGACCGCCCCGAAAACCGCGGCTACG
>CAZDTC010000260.1:0-4021 GCA_964508125.1 uncultured Candidatus Kuenenia sp. | reverse complement strand
AGCCGGTGCGCGCCAATCGACCAGAGCAGTGACGGGCTGAAGCCCGTCCTACACCACGACCGGCTGAAGCCTGTCCTACGGGCCCGCTGGACAGGGGCCGTAAGATGGACGGGTTGCGCCGGTCGCACAGGCTGGAGCCCCGTTTTCCCCGGGAAAAATCCAAAAAATTACTGAACAAACCGCTTGAAGCCTGCGTTCAGGGGATTAGTCTCGAAGGGTCTTTTTCAGGAGTTGAATCATGGTTGCTCTTGGTTGCTTCCCGACCCGCTCGATCTCGTCTCGCCGCGTCCGAACCGCGGTGTGCGGCGCGATGATGCTGTCGCTCACGACGCCCACGTTCGCACGAGCACAGTGCTGCGGTGAAGCAGCGCCCGCTCCCGTCGCCACACAGACCTATCGGCTCGACTTCCAGACTGTCTACGACGAGCAGCAGATGACCGCCTACCGCGTGTCTTATGAGACCGTCTACGACACGAAGACCTACACCGTACAGAAGCCGGTGTGGGAGACGCAGACGACGGAGCGGCGCTACACGGTGCAACGGCCGGTCTGGGAGACGCAGACCCGCGAAGAGCGGTTCACCGTCATGAAGCCGGTCTATGAGACGCAGGTCGTCGATCGCAGCTACGACGTCACTCGCGACGTCGTCGAGACGAGCACGCGCGAGGAACGGTTCACCGTCATGAAGCCTGTCTACGAGACCGCGATGCAGCAGCAGGTGAGCGTCGTCCGCAAGCCCGTTTACGAGACGAGCGAGCGCGAGGAGGCCTACACGGTGGCCGAGCCGGTGACGACCGTCCGTACCGCCTACTCGGTGGGCACGCAGGCCGTCGACACCGTGACGCCGATGGTAGCTCCCGGCACGTCGCAACTCGGCTGGGTGCCCGGCGGCTGGGCGGTGAATCCGTACACGGGGCTGATGTCATGGCAACGGGGCGGCTACGCCTGGAGCGTGACGCCCGGCGTGGTCATGAACCAGGTCAATCGCACGTATCAGCCCACGTACACGCCTGTGCAAGTGCCGGAGACGACGATGGTCAACCGCGTCGTCACCCGCAAGGTGCCGGTGCAGACCGTGCGGTATGTCGACGAGCAGGTCGTCCAGCAGGTTCCCGTGCAGACGATGAAGATGGTCGCCGAGGAGCAGGTTCGCCAGGTGCCAGTGCAGACCGTGCGCAAGGTCGTCGAGCGGATCGACAACAAGGTGCCCGTGCAGGTGATGAAGATGGTGGCCGAGGAGCAAGTCCGCCAGGTGCCGGTGCAGGTCTGCCGCTTCGTCACCGAGGAGAAGGTGGAGCCGGTGAGCGTACAGGTATGCAAGTATGTCACCGAAGAACGGTCGATGCAGGTGCCACGGGTCGTCGAGAAGAAGACGCCCTACACCTACACGGTGCGTTCGCCGCGCACCGTCGTGATGCGCGTGCCGCTCGATCCGTGCGGCAATCCGATTCCGACGGCGAGCACAGCCGCCCCGGCCGCAGCCGCCCGCCCCGCCACCTCCGGTGCACCGGCTCCGGCGCTTCAAGCGGCGCCGAGCGGCCCTGTGAAGACGTTCAGCGACAAGCCATCCGATGCTCCCGCCAAGCCGCAGGAGGGCTGGCAGGACTCACCGCTCGATCACGTCGATCCGACCACGAAGCAAGGCGCCGTCCGCGCCGAGAAACCCGTCGACGAGGCTGCCGCGCTCAGGCCGATCGAGACGATTCCCGCGCCTGCTGCCAAGCAGGATGGGGCGGTGCCGGCGCCGAAGTCTCCGGAGCCGACGGTCGCCCCACTCGGGCCTGCGGTCGAGCCGGCCCCGCCGGCCGCCGATGTCCGCGACGTACCCACCGCCGAAACCTCGGGCGGCCTGCGCCGGATCGAGTCGGCCAGCGGCGACCGCTCCACCTGATTGAGACCTCGCCGGCCGCCGCTGCCTCAGTCAGCCGACGGCATGATCGTCGTTGGCGTCGATTTCACTTCGGCTCCCTGTCGACGCAAGCCGATCACGCTGGCGAGCGGTCGCCTGGCGTCGGTTCGCGGACGAGCCGTGTATCGGCTCGACGACGTGGTCGGTTTGGAGTCGCTTGAGGCGTTTGCCGCGTTTCTGCGGGATGATCGCCCTTGGCTCGGCGGCTTCGACCTGCCGTTCGGCCAGCCGCGTTCGCTCATCGAGCACGAAGGCTGGCCGACAGACTGGCCCGGCTTCGTGCGGTTTTACTGCGGGCAGCCTCGGGAACGGCTTCGCGCCGTGTTTCGCCGTTGGTGCGATGCCCGGCCCGCAGGCGACAAGTTCGCCTGGCGCCGAGCCGACAAGCCAGCCGGTTCGAGCCCGGCCATGCGCTGGACGAATCCACCCGTGGCCTGGATGATGCACGCCGGAATCGGCAGGATGCTCGATGCGGGGCTGTCATTCCCGGCGCATCGGCATGGAATGGGGGCCCGTGCCGCAGGCCGACGGATCGCGCTCGAAGCCTATCCGGCGTTCACTGCCCGCCAGGCCTGCCCGAAGTCATACAAGAGCGACACTCCTGCAAAACAGACTGCCGACCGGCGGCGGCGCCGCGCCATCATCGTCGCGGCGCTCGAGCAGGGCACCGCGGGCCTCTTGCCAACGCTCACAATCACGCCCACGTGGCGACGTCGGATCATCGCCGACGGCAGCGGTGATCTGCTCGACGCCGTGATCTGTGCCCTCCAGGCTGCCCACGCCGCCACCCTGCCCCGCTACGGCCTGCCCCGATCGCTCGATCCGCTCGAGGGCTGGATCGCAGCGGTGCCCGTCGGATAGATTCTCGACGCACCCGGAGGATCCCATGCCAGGCAAGGTCACGGACGACCGCTCGATTCAGCCTGCCCGACGACGCGGACAGCGCGATCCCGCCGGGGCGTCGGAGCCACGGTCGGTGTTTCCCGGGGGTGGCCGGCCAGAGGACGAGGTCGATCCTCGTCCGGACGACAGCATCGTCCGAGGCCTCTACACGGTGCCGATGATGGCCGCCGTGCTGGGCGTGCCCGTGGCGGCGGTCCGGCACTGGCAACGCAGCGGTCTTCTCGAGCCCACTCGCCGCGCCGGGGCGCTCGAATGGTTCGACTTCCAGCAACTCGTCGTCGGCCGTCGCCTGGTCCGCCTGCTCGCTGGCGGTTTGTCGCTCCGCGAAATCGACGCCAAGCTCGCGACCCTGGCCCCGGGCGGCGCCGCCGAGGCGGCCCGCGCGAGTGGACGGATCGTGACCGACGGCCGCCGGCTCAGCATCCGGCGCGACAACAGGCTGCTGGGCGCCGGTGGCCAGCTGCAGTTCGGCTTCTATGCGGAGAGCCTCGCCGGCGACGATGACCCGATGATCATGCCCCTGGCAAAGGCAAACCCTGGGATGTCATCAACGACATCCGGATCAGCGATCGGCATCAGCCTCGAAGACCTTGAGGAGCCTACCTCGATGGTGGAGCTCCTCGACCTGGCCGCCGACCTCGAGGCTGCCGGGGAGTTTGCCGAGGCGGCGGAGGCGATTCGCGCAGTGCTTCAAGCCGAGCCGCCCACGGCCCAGGTCGTGTTCATGCTCGCCGAGTTGCTCTACCGAGCCGGCGACCTCACGGCGGCCCGGGAGCGATATTACGCCGCCGTGGAGCTCGATGCCGACCACCTCGAGGCCCGGGCGAGCCTCGGTTGCGTGCTCGCCGAACTGCACGAGCACGAACTCGCGATCGCCGCGCTCGAGGGCGTGCTCCGGCAGCAGCCCGACTACGCCGACGCCCACTGGCACATGGCAGGCGTCCTCGACCAGGTCGGCCGCACCGACGACGCCGCCCGCCACCTGCGCACCTTCCTCACCCTCGCCCCGGCGAGCCCCTGGGCCAAACTCGCCCGCCAGCGGCTCGGCGAGTGACAGGATTCGCTTCGCTGAGTTGAACGCGCGCCGGGAACTTCCGGCGGAGACGGTCGGTGCGATGCGCAAGAGCCGATGGGCAGATACGCGGCTTACTCCAAGCGCACCATCACAGTTGAGAATGGACTAGCGATCGCCCTCGGCGATGGAGCAGC
>CAZDTC010000259.1:0-4034 GCA_964508125.1 uncultured Candidatus Kuenenia sp. | reverse complement strand
AGACCTCGAGGCCATCGACGGCCGGCAGCATGAGATCGAGCACGATCAAATCGGGGGGCTGCTTGCGGGCGGCCTTGAGCGCCTCCTCGCCGGTGGCCACACAGGTCACACGGTAGCCCTCGCGAGTGAGGTTGTACCGCACGAGTTCGAGCAGATCCTCCTCGTCATCAACCACGAGGACGGACTGGCCGCCAGCCTGGTCGATGGACTTCGACTTGGGCATCGGGATTTCCGAGAGGCTGGAGGACGTACCGAACATCTCCCGTATTTTAGCTCGACCCTCCGACCCTCCGGAAGCGTTAGATTTCGATGAGATTACGAAAGCAGGAGCTCGATGTCGTCGGCGGAGAGCGTCGCGAGCATGCTGTCGTCGGCCCGGACGATCGAATCCGCAAGTTCGCGTTTGCGATCCTGCAAGGCGAGGATCTTCTCCTCGACCGTATCCCGCGCAATCAGCCGGTAGGCGAATACGCGCCGCGTCTGCCCGATGCGGTGGGCCCGATCGACGGCCTGAGCCTCGACCGCGGGGTTCCACCACGGGTCGAGGATATAGATGTAGTCGGCCGCGGTCAGGTTGAGCCCCTGCCCGCCCGCCTTCAGGCTCACGAGGAACAATTTGCAGTCCGGATCCTCCTGGAACCGCACGACGCGCGCCTGCCGATCGGTGGTCTTGCCATCGAGGTATTCGTAGACCGTCCCCCGGGCGTCGAGCTGCCGCCGGAGGATCGCGAGGAAGCTCGTGAACTGGCTGAACACGAGGACCTTGTGACCCTCGTCGATCACCTCCTCGAGCTGCTCGAGGAGCACCTCGAGCTTCGCGCCCGGCTGATCGACGCGGGTCGGATCGACGAGCCCCGGATGACAGGCCGTCTGGCGGAGCCGCAGCAATGCCTCGAGGACCGCGATCCGCGACCGGCCCACGCCCATGCGCCCGATCCGGCCCGTGAGTTCCTGCCGGTAGTGCTCGCGCAACTCGTCGTACGCCCGCCGCTGCTCCTCGCCCAGTTCGCAGAAGATGGTCTGCTCCGTCTTCTCGGGAAGGTCAGCGAGCACCTGGGCTTTCGTGCGCCGCAGGAGAAACGGCCGCACCGCCCGGGCCACGATCTCAGCGGCACCCACGCCTCGCCCGCCGGCGAGGAATTGACGCAGGCGCGTCGCGCTGCCCAGCTGCCCGGGATTGAGAAACTCGAAGATGCTCCAGAGCTCGCCGATATGATTCTCCACTGGCGTGCCGGTGAGCGCGAGCCGGTGCCGTGCCTTGAGGAGCCGGCAGGCCTTCGCCGCCTGGCTGGCCGCATTCTTGATCGACTGTGCCTCGTCGAGCACCACGTAGTCGTATTCGCATTCGCGGTGTTTCAGCACGTCGCGGCGTAGCGTGCCGTAGGTCGTGAGGATCACATCGTGCTCGGTGATCGCGGTCTCCTCGTCGCGGCGTGCGCTGCCGGTGTGGTTGAGCACACGCAGCCCCGGGGCGAACCGTCTCGCCTCCTCGATCCAGTTGAACACCAGGCTCTTGGGCACGACCACCAGCGACGGACGGTGTGGCATCCCAGACTCGCGCACCTGGGTCTGCCGCCGCACCAGCATCGCGAGCACCTGGATCGTCTTGCCCAGGCCCATGTCGTCGGCGAGGCAGCCCCCCAGCCCGGTGCGCTCGAGGAATACGAGCCACCCGAGGCCCTCTCGCTGATACTGCCGAAGCGTGCCGGTGAAGCCCTCCGGTTCCGGCTCGGCCTCCGGCCGCTCGCCCCGTGAGAGTTCCTCGCGGATCGTCTCGAACGCCTCGTCGACCCGCGACCGGGGTTGGCCGGCGAGCAGGGCGTCGAGCAGCGCCACCTGAATCCTGCCATAGCGCAGGCGTCCGTCGTGCACCTGGGCGAGAGCCATCATCGGCTCGAACCTCTCCGCGAATCCCTCCGGCAGGATGCCGACCGATCCATCCGGGAGTTCGACCGACCGCTCCCCCTTGGCAAGCGCCGCGAGCAGGGCCGGCATCTCGGCGGCGACCCCGCCGAAGTCGACGCTGCCGGAGAGTTCGAACCAGTCGATCCCGCTCGTCACATTCCACGATACGCTGCCAGCAGGCCGGTAGCGACGGCCCGACACTTCCACCGCCCAACCCTCGGCCGCGAGCCGGGACACCGAGGAGTCGAGCCGGGCACGCGCAATCTCGACATGGTGGCCCCGAACGTCTCCATCGTCGTCACCGACCCGCGGTGCGACCACGCCATGCCGGGGCAGCATCGCAAGCGCTGCACGCTCCGCGGCACGGTCGCGCCGCACGAGCACGCGGCGAGCCGGATCGGCCGCTCCACCGGCAGGATCGTCGGCCGCGATCTGCGCGGTGCCGTAGTCGAACCAGATCCTCCCAGCCAATTGCACACGGGGCGTTGCCCGGCGGCGGCCGGGGCGGCGCGGCCCCGGGGCGATCTCCTCCTCCTCGATGTCCACGGCGGGAGTGTCGTCGAGCACGAGTTTGGGCCGGGGCGGCCCGGATTCGATCCGCCAGCCCGTCCAGGCAGGCAGGTCGATTCGTGGCACCTCGGCAAGCCCCGCGAGGCGTTCGATGAGGCCGTCTGCCTGGCTGCCTGCGAGTTCGATCGGGCCACGGCGCTCGAACTGCTCGAGCCAGCGCACCGGGCCGGCCCAGCCGTCGCCGCCGATGGAGAGCCGCGCGATCCGGTCGGCGAATACGACGAGCCCCGATCGCAGGATCGCCCGTGGTTCGTCGAGGCTCTTGCGCTGGCTGCCCCGCACGAGCATCCCGCGCAGCGTCGCCTTCGCGGGCGGTTTGACTCCGCGCGGCTCTCCCGTCATGTCGGCGAGCGTCTCCGCCCGCGCGCTCACCTGGTCATCCGGCCCGAGCACGAGCGCAAACTCCCACGGCCGGCCGCCATCCCACGTCATCGGGACGACGTTCTCGGGCGCCCGCCGCGGCTCGGGCTGCACCACGAGCCGTCCCTTCTCGCAAAGCATGGCCAGATGCGTTGGCGCCGCCTGGGGGCTGACGGCGATCCGCGCAATCACCCGATGCTCGATCGCATCGACACTGCCTGTCTCCCCGACGGCAGCCGTGCCCACGAGCTCTGCCAAAATCCTTCGCTCGTGTTCGTCGAGCGACTCGAATTCGATGTCACCCGCCGGCCCGATCACCACCTGCTGTGGGCGGCCCGCGGCATTGCCCGCCACGTCGAGCTGCATCCGGCAGGGCACGAGCACCGCGGCCCGGGCTTCGCTCGAAGCGGCCAGATCGAGCAGAAACACGAGCGCGCCCGCGGGACGGCGGGCGTCGACAAGTTCCAGCGCCTCGGTACGGACGGCCGGCTCGACGAGCCGGCGACGTTCCTCCAGTTCGAGCGCCCAAGCCGGCTGCCGCGCGGACCCGCGCCGGGCGACTGCCGTGGCCGCTCCCGCATTGATGCGGAGGGCCGCCCGCGACGGCACCACGGGTTGCGGATCATCCGGATCCTCGGCCGAGGCCGCCGGCGGCACGGCAGCCTCTTCGTCGGCGTCGTCCGCCGGAATGACGGTGAGCGACACGGGCGTGTGGTCGTGGATGCTCGAAAAAAGCCCGCGCCGATCGACTTCGAGGAGCGTCGCGGCCAGCGCCGCGCAGGGCGTGCCGGCCCGGCCGCTCGGGCTCGTGCTGCGGCTTTCGAGCGTCATGCCGCCACGGCGGCCCGCCGAAAGCTCGAGCAACACCTCGTGCGTCGTGCCCGTCTCGTCGGTGACGCTCGCCCGAACCTGGCCCACGCGGGGGCACGAGATCCGCACGCTCGCGGCGGCCCGCCCGGCCGCGATCTCGCGCTTGTCGAACAGATGAAACAACCGCTTTTCGAGACTCGTCATGCGGTGCGAAAACCCTCGGATGGTGGGTTGCGCACGGTGGCTCGACGCCGGCGGCGGCAGTGGCGCGCAACGAGTTATCGTACCCCGGCGGGCCCACGCTTGGCGAGGGCCGCACGCCGTGGGACAGGCTTGAGCCTGTCTTGCTCTGATTCAGCCGCGCCGGCTCGTGACTGCCCAGACCCTCT
>CAZDTC010000258.1:0-4042 GCA_964508125.1 uncultured Candidatus Kuenenia sp. | reverse complement strand
GCGCGGGCGATGCGGCTGGTGCTCGAGGAGCGGGTGTTCCTCCACGGCAGGCGCACGGTGGTGTTCGGGTGAATGTGGGGCGAGCGTCCCGCGTGCCGAACGTCGGGTGCGCCTTGGCGACCGGGACGGTCGCCCCACGTTAGTCCATCAGCCGCTTCAACTCTGCGATCGCCCGCGTGCGAAGCCGTGACACGGTGCCCTCGCACACATCGAGCATATGGGCGATCACCGCCTGGCTTTTGCCTGCGAGCAGCAGTTCCACCACGAGGCGAAGCCGCTGCTCGAGCTGAGCGAGGGCTGTTTGGAAGCGGATGCGTCGCGACTGGTCTTCGTCGTCGGTGTCGTGCGGATACGTCCACGGCCTGTCGTCAATCGTGGCGTCGGAGAGCGGCAGCGTGTACTTCGCGAGCCGCCGGCGGTGACGGGCGACGTCGAGCGACCGTTCACGCACGAGCCACGCGAGATAGGCCCTGCCCGGGTCACCGTGCGTGGTGCCGTGCGGGCGCGCGACGTCGAACCGGGTCACGGCACGTTCACCCGAAGCCGCGCCACGCAACCGGCGCAGGTGATCGAACACGAGCGACAGCGCGTCATCAACGGCCGACCTGTCGGCGACACCCTGGCGACGCAGCGACACTCCGGCGAGGCGTTGGAGTTCGGCAGACGTCGTGGCGATGATGAATTCCAGCGACTGCTCGTCGCCGGTCTGCTGCCAGGCGACGAGAGCGGCTGTCACGTCGCGAAATGTTTTTCCCCTGAGGTGCATTCCGTTGCCCCCCCTCTCGTCATCACGAACCCGTGAACCGGACATCACGATGGGAGTTGCGACGGCACCGTTGGTCAGCGATTTCTCAACACTAAAAAATTCGGGGACGCGCAAGTTCTCGCCCGCCGCAGCGTATACCACGTACGGGGGGGGGTAGATCAGTTTGTGAAGTGCCGACAATCGATCGCATCGTTCGATCCAAGGAAGGAGTCTGCCCATGCCGACCTCGATCACCGCCTGCGCCCGCCTGCTCGCGAAACTCGGCCTGCGTCACCACGTGGATGCCGACGAGGGCGTGATCTGGCTTGTGTTCGTCACGGGGGAATATAAGAACCTCCGTGGAGAACACCTCGCCGTCGTGGGGCTCGAGACGCCCGACGACGGCCAGCGGGTGCGAGCCTGGATTTCACGTGCATTTGCCCCGGGCGACGACCCGGCCCGCATCTGCCTCACACTCTGCCGCCACGCTGCCGAGATTCCGCTGGTGGCGGTGGAGTTTGATGCCGACCAAGCCGATCTGCGGCTGGTGGTCGAGGCGGCCGTCGAGGAAGGATCGCTTTCGGCGTCTCAACTGGCCGCGATGATCGACCGGATCGTCGAGGCCGCTGAGGCCTGGGCGCCGGTCGTGGCATCGCTGTGCGGGCATCCCCCCGCAGGATCACCTGCTCCCAATCCAAAGAGGGGTGCTGCATGAAACCCGGACGATTGTGCCATCTGCCTGACCAAGGGTGCCGAGCAGACCATGAAACTTCGGAACTTAACGCTGTTTCTATTGGGAGAGTGCTCGGAATTTGCCGACACCGAAACCGGTTTCGGGCACCACTTCGGAGCCCGAATCGTCCAAGGCAGTCAGCATGCCGCGCAACTTCGCCCGCCACGAGCAGTTTCTCCGCATCTTCGCCCTGCTTGAAATTCTTTCGGTCACCCGCCAGCCCCTCGACGATCAGGGCCTCATCGCCGCTCTGAGGGAGCGGCTTGGGCTGACGCGGCTCTCGCCGCGGACGCTGCGCCGCGACTGCGAATTTCTCACCTCCTGCGGCTATGGGGTCGATCACGTGCCGCTGTCCGACGGCCGCAAGTATGGCTGGATCCTCGCCAAGGACGGCGCGCAAGGTCGCCGGATCCCGGCCGAGCCACTCACGCTCCTGGAACTCGTGGCGTTCGCGGTGGGCCGCGACCTGCTCAAGCCGTTCGAGGGCACGATCCTCTGGACGGGCATCGAGTCGCTGCGTCACAAAATCGAGCGCGATGTGCCGGCTGCGATGCGCGAACGCCTCGAAGCAGCCAAGGACGTGTTCCACGTGCGCGGCTTCGATCCCCGCTATGCGGCGCGGCCGCGGCTGATCTCCACGCTCAGTGGCGCGATCACCGACTGCCACGAGATCGAGATCGAGATCGAGGAAGACGGTGTGCCGGGTGCGTCGCGGCGGCTTCATCCACATCGGATCGTGATCGAGCCGCCGGTGGTGAAACTGCTTGCGTTTCCCGCCGACGGGCAGGCAGCCAGGACGCCCGTGCTCATCGACATCGAGCGAATCCGTAAGGTGACGTCGCTCGACACCACGTTCACGCCGCGGGATGTCCGCATCGACGACGTGCTTGTGTGATCCGTGGGGCAAGCGTCCCGCTTGCCAACATGCCGTCGTCTCTAGGCAAGCGAGACGCTTGCCCCACATGGCCCAACATCACTTCACGTCGCGGACGTACTTGTGGCACTGGACGCACTTCATCGTCACCTCCATCCACGCGAGCGCCGCACCGTCGAGGTTGCGGGCCTTGGCCGCGCCCCGGAGCGTATCGCATGAGCGGCGGAATTCCGCGCTCTGCCGGGCGTATTCCTCCGTCTGGAGCACCTGCCAGCTCGAGGCCTGGCTTGCGAGCGCGAGTTCCTGGGCGCCGCGGGCGATGAGGTCGTAGTCCTCGAGGGCAAGCCCCTCGAGCACGTGCTGCGAATGGCCGAGCTTGGCCCGCATGAAGTCGGCGACGGCGTCGGGCTTCGGCCCGGGCTCGTCGGCGAACGCTGCGGCGACGAGCGCCGCGCTAATCGAGCAGGCCCAGATCCTCGTTGTAGCCTTCCTGGACGACCGCATTCTCGCTCCTCTCGTGGGCCGTCATGGTGGCGGAGAAGTGCTCGAAGTCGCGGCCGGCCCTGGCCCACGCCTCCCCCGAAATATCGCCTCCGGAAAGCCGTTCGATCAAGGCGTCGAGTTCGGCGAGCAGGGTGGGATGCTGTCGCATGACCGCGGATACCGCCGGGGCGAGCCGCGGCATCCGGGCGATCGACTCCTCCATGAAGCCCCCCTGCTCCTCCTGCTCGAAGTGGGCCCGCAGGTGCTCCCGCAACTCGTCGAGCCCGGCCCGCAGGTCGGCGAACCGCTGGGCCGTCGGCGGCTGCAAGTCGGCGAGCACGGTGCGCACGGCCTGCATCCGCATGAAGAGTTCGCGATGCTCGGCGAGCAGGTGGCCGAGGATGATCGGGTCGGAGCGGTTCATCGATGCCATGCGAGTTTCTCCCGTCCGCTCTGCGGCCCTGCACGCGGCTTCGCCCAAGGTTAGACTCGAGCTCAAGCCCGTACCGCCCGGTCGCTGTTTTCCCCGGTGCCAGAACGGCGGAGCCGCTGGACACTTGGACGCGGGTGATTCGCCATGCCCACCACCGACTCCATCCCGGTGCGCACGCCGCGCGAATTCTTCGCCCAGGCGATGCTCGTGGGCACGGGAATCGACCTCGCCGCCCTCGGGGCCACCGATCGCACCGGCGGCGCGCCGCTCGTGGTGGAACTCATCGGCGCGCTCACCGGGGCGAGCCTGCCCGGCAGCGGCGGCGGCGTGGCCGTGCTCTTCCGCTACGGGGCCGTGGTGTTCTTCGACGCCGCCCCCGCGGGGATCGCCGACTATCTCCGCCAGATCGGCGGCCAGATCCGCCAACCGTTTCCGGCGGGCGACCGCGAGACGGAGGTGCTCGAGATCCGCGTCGATCCGGGCAGGGAAACGGGCCGGGAGTCGGTCGAGGGCAACACGCTCGTGCTCGCCGACGTGACGCTCGAAAAGCTGCAGCTCGTGGCCGACATCATGGCCAAGAGCGTGTCGCTGGCGCATCACGAGAAAAACATCGAGCGGCAGTTCGAGCGGATCGAGCCCTTCGCCATCGATCTCGACCACTGGGGGCGCGGCAGCCGGGCCGGCCGCGAGCTGCTCCAGCATCTCGGCGGCGCCCTGCTCGCCGAGCATCGCGTGGTGGCCGGGGCACGGGTCGACGATTCGCCCGAACTGCTC
>CAZDTC010000257.1:0-4049 GCA_964508125.1 uncultured Candidatus Kuenenia sp. | reverse complement strand
AGCGGGTGCTCGTGGCCAGCGGCGTGCGGATGGATCTGGCCCGCCGCGATCCCGAATATCTCGAGGAACTCGCCGCGCACCACGTGGGCGGCCATCTCAAGGTGGCCCCGGAGCACACCGATCCCGAAGTGCTCTCGCTCATGAAAAAGCCGTCGGCCGACGACTACGTCGAGTTCGACAAGGCCTTCAAGCAGGCCAGCCGTCGTGTCGGAAAAAAACAGTACACCGTGCCGTACTTCATCGCCAGCCACCCGGGGAGCGGCGTGGAGGAGATGATCGACCTCGCGCTGTTCCTCAAGCGCAACAGTTACAAACCCGACCAGGTGCAGGATTTCATCCCCAGCCCCTTCGACATCGCGGCCTGCATGTACTACACGGGCCTCGACCCGATGACCCGCGAGCCCGTGAAGGTGACGAAGGGGCTCAAAGACCGGCGGATGCAGCGGGCCCTGCTCCAGTTCTTCAAGCCAGAAAACTATTTCGAGGTGCGGCGGGCGCTCGAGCAGGCAGGCCGGCACGACCTCATCGGCTCCGGCTGCGACTGCCTGATCCCGGAGCGCGCACCGAAGGAGGCCCTCGACAAGAAGCGCCGCGAAGCCACACGGGCTTTCACGGAAGAGACCTCGGGCGACCACATCCGAGGCGGGCCCGGCCACAAGCAACGCCGGCCGCGCAAATCGGTCGGTTACCGCCCCAACCGCGGAAAGTAACCGCGACTCTTACGTCTCGCGCCGGCTCGGGGTAGCCCCTAACGTCTCGCCGGACTGCTTCACGGGCAGGCTCGGCATCGTGCCGACCTTCCCTTGGCCGACCTCCGTCGGCTGGCACGAACCCGGCCTTCCAGGCCTAGCCTTCAATGTGCTGCCGGGCTGGAGGCCCGGCCATCAAGAGCGAACGGAGGTTCGCCAGGCAAAGCGAGGCATGATGCCGAGGCTTTGCGTGAAGTAGCCCAATACGCCGTCTCATAAGGGAGGGGACAACCCCGATCCTCCCCTTTTCCAGTTGAGGAGGCTCGGGGCTGCCCGTGCCCTCGAGCGGGCTATGGAAGCGAGCGAAGCCATGGATGGCGAAAGCGAAGCGGACATGCAGTGAGCCGAGGCCGGGAGGGCCGAGGCGAACGTCAAGCGAGGGGCGCCGGGCAGTCACGGGCCGGCGCGGGCGAGTTGAGACGGAACGAGCGATCACGCGAACCTGTCCCAGTTGGCCTGCGTACACTTTTGCGTCGGCCTCATCACCTCGCTAGGAGCCCCCTCATGCCATCGGTCCGTTCCGCCCTCTTCGCCACGCTCATCGCCGGCTGCGGCATCGCCTGGTCGGCCCTGCCCGCCGCGGCCGCCGGCCCACGCAACCCATACTCGAGCTTCAATCTCTCGGGCATCAACTACGGCTCCCAGCAATGGGAGCGGGCCCAGCGGCAGGGGAAGGTGGTCTGGCCGTACTACAACGTGCCATCGCGCAGCTATTCGCGCGGCTCAACGCGCAGTTCGGGCGTGTATGTCGGCGGCGTGATCGCGGGCGGAGGCGGTGCCGGCACGATCATTCAGGGCGGCTCGTATCGGCCCACCCAGCGGGCGTACACCACCCGTGCCCCCCGGCGCTGGCGACGGTAGGCCGCGTCAGGCCACGTCGCCGTCGTAGAGCCGGTATTTCTTGGTGACGAGGGCGCCGCCGCGCTCGAGCGTGCGCTTCGAGAGGTGGTTGCTCTCGAGCACCCACGAGAATTCAACCTCGTCCATGCCCCAGGCGTAGAGCTGCGGCACGAGCGCGGCCATGAGCACGAGCCCCACGCCCCAGGCCTGGTATTCCGGGATGACGTTCGTGCTGATCGCCCGCATCCGCTTGATCGCCCGCTTGTTCCACAGCAGCTTGAGGAAGCCGAAGGGAAACAGTCGGCCGTTGATCGCCTTGATCCGTGGGTTGTAGTCGAGCAGGCAGAAGACGCTGCCGATCGGCTTGCCATCCACTTCGGCCACGAGCGCCAGTTCCGGCACGATAAGGTGCTTGAGGCTTGCCGCCATGTGCTTCACCTCGGCGGGCGAGAGCGGCACGAAGCCCCACGTGCCGCCCAGGCTCGAGTTGTAGATGTCGAGGAACATCCGCACCTCCTCGTCGAAGCGGCTGCGGTCGAGCGGCCGCACCTTCACGCCGAACCGTTCCTTCACCCCCTCCACCATCACGCCGAGCTTTTTGTCGAGCGAGTCGAGCATCTCGAGCCGCCCCCAGAAGGCGTAGAGATCCTCGATCTTGCGCAGGCCCTGCGCCTCGACGAGCCCAGGGTAATACGGTTTGTTGTGCGTCATCATGAAGAAGGGGGACGTGTCAAAGCCCTCGATCAACAGGCCGCACTCGTAATTGAGCGACGGGTTGGCAGGCCCGCGGATCGCCGTCATGCCCTGGCCGCGGAGCCAGTCCCTCGCGGTGCCAAACAGCGCGCGCGCCGCCGCCGGATCGTCGTCGCACTCGAGGAATCCAAAGAATCCACGCTGTTCGCCGTAGCGCTCGATGTGACCGGCATTCACGATCGCCGTGATCCGGCCGACGTCGGTGCCGCCGCGCGTGGCAAGAAATGAGCGGCTCTTCGACGTCTCATAGAACGGGTGCGGCCGAAACCCGAGCAGTTCCTCCTGCGACATGACCAGCGGCGGCATCCAGCAAGGGTCGTCGCGGTAAATGCGCCAGGGAAGCCGCACGAATCGCTTCTGCTCGGACCGCGTTTCGACGGGGCGGACGGTCAACTCTGCCACGATGTGCTTCCTCCAGCCGGCAACCTCGACGCCACCGGCAGGGTACGCGGCGGCCCCGGAAGGCGTGGGCTACCAACGACTTCCGGCGTTCGCGTGCATCTTCGGCCGCTCTCGGCCAGGCCGTCAACGCCGCTGTCCGGCCACAGTCGCAAGTCGCCCCGGCCTCCGGGCCGATCTATCATTCGGCGCTTCGCACCCGAAATCACCGGTTCGTTTGCCATCCCATGACCCTCACCCCTCCCCCAGCGTTCGACGCCCATGACGCCCATGACGCCCATGTCGACTGCGTCGTCACCGGCGCGACGGGGCTCGTGGGCAACAACGTGGTGCGGCTTCTGGCCCAGCGCGGTAAGAGCGTCCGGGCCGTGGTTCGCTCGGCCGGTCGGGCGATCGAGGGATTGCACGTGCAGACGGCCGCTGCGTCGCTCCACGACGAGCACGCCCTGCAGCGGGCGATCGACGGCGCAGAGGCGGTCGTCCACTCTGCGGCATTCGTGCACTGCGGCTGGCGGCATCACGACGAGATGCATGCGGCCAACGTCGAGGGCGCCCGGCGCGTCGCCCGCGCGGCCCGCCGGGCCGGTGCCAGGCTCGTGCACGTGTCGAGCGTCGACGCGATCGGGCTCACGCACGACGGGTCGCCGGCCGACGAGGAGACGCCGCCGGGCGGCATGCCCGAATGCCCCTATGTGGTCACGAAGCGCGAGGCCGAGCGGGCCGTGCTCGACGAGGTCGAGCAGGGGCTCGACGCTGTGATCGTGAATCCCGTGTACATGATCGGCCCCTGGGACTGGAAGCCGTCGAGCGGCCGGATGCTTCTCGAAGTGGGCGCCGGCAAGGGCTTGTTTGCACCCCCGGGGGCCAACGATTTCGTCGACGTGCGGGATGTGGCTCATGGAATCCTCGCAGCACTGGAGAAGGGGCGCACGGGGCGGCGATACATCCTCGGCGGCCACTCCCTCTCCTACCTCGAGGCGTGGCGGGTGTTCGCCCGTGCTGCCGGGCGGATGCAGCCGCTCGGAGTGGCTCCGCGGGCGGCCGTGCGGATCGCGGGCTGGGTCGGCGACGCCGCGAGTCTGTTCACGCGGCGCGAGCTGCCGGTGAACTCCGCCGCGGCCACGATGTCGATGCTGCCACACAATTTTTCATCGGCCCGTGCGCAGGCCGAGCTCGGCTATGCGTTTCGGCCGTTCGAATCGACGGTGGCCGACGCCTGGGGCTGGTTCATCGACCACGGCTACGCCCGCGCCGTGGCCGGCCGCACCGCCCCCGTGCGGTAAGGCCGCTGCCATGCCCCGCATCCTC
>CAZDTC010000256.1:0-4067 GCA_964508125.1 uncultured Candidatus Kuenenia sp. | reverse complement strand
AGCCCTCGTCGAACACGCCCATCAGCGCCTTCTCGTGACGGAACTCCGCCGCGATGCCAGCCGCGGCCTGGGCGAGCGGACGGGGGATCGACACCTGCTCGAGTGGCACGACGTGGCTCGTGTCGTGGTGGACGTGGCCGGTGGAAAGCCACGACTGCAGGTGCCGGCGAAACGTCGGGCTTGCGAAATCATCAGCCCAGAGCGTGGCGTAGGGAACGCCCGCCTTCGTGAGCGAGCCGTTGAGGTTGAGCATCCCCACGAGGCCCGGCCACTGCCCCGACCAATTGGCCACGGTGAGGATGGGGCCGGAGTGGGTCGTGAGCCCCGGAAGCACGTGGTTGGAATACTGCCACACCGCCTCGGCGACCACGAGCGGCGCGTCGGGATCGATCGTGGAGAACACGTCGAGACCTTCGCGGGCGCTGGCGATGAAGCCGTGGCCGCGTGCCTTCGCAGGAGTGTGGCCGCGGGTGAGCGTCCAGCCGGCGGCGGCGAACGCCTTCGTGAGATCGGTCTCGAGCGCGTGCTGGGCGGGCCAGCAGACGCGGTTGGCCTCCTCGCGCAGGTCACCGCTGGCGACGAGCACGGCCCCTTTGCGAGACGACGGTTTTTTGCTCCTCGCAGTGACGGAGCGGGGGGTGGCGGCCATGGGCAGACCCTCATGGAAACGGACGAACGGCCGGAACTATACTCAGGACGTTCGAGCTCAACCATGCGCGTCCGCGACACGCCCACCCGAACTCGGATCCCACGCCTTCAGGAACCGCAGACCATGCCTGCCCTCCGCCCTCGCCTTGTCGCCGCTTTCGCGCTCGCCATCATCGGGCCCGGGGTCCTCCGCGCCGCCGATCCGCCCGCCGCTCCAGCCGCGGCCCCCGCTCAGCCACCGGCACCCCTTCCGAATCTCGGTGACTTCAAACGCTGGGTGATCGCGGCCGACTACACCACCGACGGCGCCACGCTCGTGACGGCCGGAGGCGAGAGCCTGCTGTATCGGCCTGGTGACGTGGTGGTTTGGAATGCGGACGGCTCCCGCGTCGGCGACCTCGCCGGCCATCCGACCGCGGTGTGGGCGGTGCAGATTTCGAAGGACGGGGCCCTCGCGGCCACGGCCGGCTACGACGGCCTCGTGAAGCTCTGGGATCTGCCGGCCAAGGCGGGGAAGCACGACCTCAGGAAGCACAAGGGCTGGGTGCGGTCGCTCGCCTTCTCCCCCGACGGCACGAAGCTCGCGACGGCCGGTGAGGACGGCACCGTGGTGCTCTGGAACACGGCCGACGGCCAGGAGATCAAGACGGTGGCCGCCCACGCCGGCCCGGTCACGGCCGTGGCTTTTTCACCGGACGGCGCCACGATCGCGACCGGCGGCGGTGACAAGCTCGTGAAGCTCTGGAACGCCGCCGACGGCGCCGAGAAGGGGAAGCTCGAGGGCCACGGCGACGCGCTCTGGTCGCTCGCTTATTCTCCCGATGGCTCGCGGCTCGCGTCGGGCGGCGCGGATCGCACGATCAAGCTCTGGACGACGAGCGACTCGAAGGAGTTTGCCACGCTCAAGGGGCACAAAGACTGGGTGACGTCGGTCGCGTTTTCCGCCGACGGCACACGGCTCGTGAGCGGCAGCCTCGATGGAGCCGTGAAGTTTTGGGACGTGAACGCGAAGGGGGAGCAGGAGGGCCCGCCCGCGGAGAAGTCGAGCGTGTGGTGCGTCACGTTTTCGCCTGATGACAAGAACGTGTTTGTGGGCACGCATGCCGGCGGCAAGCTGATGGCGACGCCGGCCGCGAAGCTGCTGCCCCCGCCCCCGCCTCCGCCCGCTCCCCCGGCACCGCCCCCGCAGCCGACGACCGCCGTGCTCGTGCCCACGGAGTTCAAGAGTGCCGCCGGCGCCGCCGGAGCGATCGCGGCCGACGGGTTCGTGACGGTGACGGGCAACCGCGCCAAGGACACCTACACGCTCACCGCCGCCGTGCCGGCCGGCGGCACGGTGAAGGCGATCACGCTCGAAGCGGCGACCGACCCGAGCCTTCCGCAGCAGGGCCCGGGCCGGGCCGACAATGGCAACTTCGTGCTTTCGACATTCCGGGCCAGCTTCGGTCCGGCCGGGTCGACGGAAGCGCCCACGCCTGTGAGGTTCACCGCCGCGAAGGCCACGCACGAGCAGCCGGATTACGTCGCCGCGGGGACGATCGACGACAAGCCCGAGACCGGGTGGGCGATCGCCGGCGGCGTCGGCAAGCCGCAGGCGATCACGTTTGACGTCGCCCCCGACACGGTTCCACCGGCGGGCGGCCTGCTCGTGGTCGTGCTCGATCAGCAGTATCCCGACGGCCAGCACACGCTCGGAAAGATAAGGCTGTCAGCGATCCAGGAGCCGGTGCCGGCAGCACCGGCGTCGGCACCAGCACCGCCGGCGCCAGCCGCACCGGCGCCGGCGGCAGCCCCAGTAGCGGCGCCGCCGCCAGCGAAGTAGGGCGGGGTCTCCATCGGGTCACAACAAGCGAGTGAAGGGAGTCGAGGCATGAATGTTGATCGCGTTCGAGGAGCGGGCCTTCCCGTTGGGCTAGTGGCGGTCGGGGCGGTGCTGGGCCTCATGCTCGGGCGACTCTGGTTTCCTGAGCGGGTGCAGGCGCTCACGTCGCTCGCCGACGAATCGTTCGCCGTGTGCACGGTGCCGCTCGGTGGCGTCGAGGGCTTTTTCATTCTCGACTTCGAGACGGGCGACCTGTCCGGCGGTGTGCTCAATCCTGCGACTGGCCGGTTCACCGGAGCCTACAAGCACAACGTGCTCCAGGATCTCGGCTTCAAGGCCGGGCAGGCGAAGAATCCTCGGTTCCTGCTCGTCGCGGGGGCGGCCGAACTGCAGACCGGCGGGAACGCCCAATTCGCCCCGTCTGTGCTCTACGTCACCGATTCGTCGACCGGGGCCACCGCGGCCTACGGAATCCCGTTCAATCCTCAGCAGGCGGCAGCGGGCGCGTTCATGGCGAAATTCGAACTGCTCGATGTGGCCCGCCCGCGCGGGGGTGGGGCCAAGGCGGCGCCCGGTGCCGCCAAGGCGAAGAAAGACAAGGACAAGGAGTAGCCCGCCGCCGCGGCCACGTCACTCGATGCCCCCGCCCCCCGTCGGCCCCACGATCACAGTCAACGGCGAATCGCTCCCGTTCGCAGCCGGCACGACGGCGCTTGCGGTCGTGGAGTCGCTCGGGCTCGTCGGCCGGCCGATCGCCGTGGAGGTGAATGAGGCGGTGGTGCCGCGGGCGCGGCTCGCCGATTGTATGCTCGTGGCTGGTGATCGCCTCGAGATCGTGACGCTTGTCGGCGGCGGCTAGCTGTCCGTGGACAAAGCCATCCATGGCCTTTGTCCACTTTCCCGTGGCCCGTTTATCCCGCAGTGCACCAGATGAATGCTTCCTCCGCGACGCCGCCTCCCGAAATGAGTCTGCCACACGGCGCTGCCGACGCCCCGCTCCGCGTCGGTGGCCTCACGCTCACCAGCCGGCTCGTGGTGGGCACGGGAAAGTATGCGAGTTATGCCGAGATGGCCCGCTGCCTGGCGGCCTCCGGCACCGACTGCGTGACGGTTGCCGTGCGCCGCGAGCGGCTCGTGAATGCCGCGGGCGAGAACATCCTCGACCATCTCGACGCGACGAAATACACGATCCTGCCGAACACTGCCGGCTGTTTCACGGCCGCCGATGCCGTGCGCGTGGCCAGGCTCGGCCGCGAACTCCTCCGCGATCTCGGCAACCCCGGCTCCGAGTGGGTGAAGCTCGAGGTGCTCGGCGACACGCGCACGCTGCTGCCCGACCCTGTGGGCACGCTCGAGGCGACGGAGCGGCTCGTGGCCGACGGCTTCGCCGTGCTCGTCTATTCGAGCGACGACCCGATCGTGGCCCGGCGACTGAAGCAACTCGGGGCGGCGAGCGTGATGCCGGCCGGGAGCCCGATCGGCTCGGGCCAGGGCATCCTCAATGCCAACAGCCTGCGAATCTGCCTCGAGTATCTCAAGGAAGGCGACCCCGACTATCCGGTGATCGTCGATGCGGGCGTGGGCACGGCGAGCGACG
>CAZDTC010000255.1:0-4068 GCA_964508125.1 uncultured Candidatus Kuenenia sp. | reverse complement strand
GGCTACTCAAAATAGATGAACGAGTGGTCGCCGGTGTAGCCCGTGTGGTGAAGCCACCACTCCCATTCCTTGGGCGTGCAAAACATTTCGCAGGTGAACTGCCAGTAGAGCAGGTTCACCTTCTCCTCCTCCGTCCGCCACGATTCGACGCACAGATACTTGTGCCGCCGGCCCACCCGTTCGATCTCCTTGAGGGCGTCGTAGAGGTCGTAGCAGTAGAGGTTGTGGAGCGTGTTGATCGAGATCACGAGGTCGAAGCTCTTGTCGGGAAAGGGCAGCTTCGCCGCCGATGCCTCCCGCAGGAATGGCTTCACTTCTTCCTTGGCGTGGTCGAGCGCATAGCGAGAGACGTCGATTCCCGCCACCTCCACGCCGGGTACGGCCTGCGTGAAGTCGTACAGTAGAAACCCCTTGCCGCAGCCGACGTCGAGGATCCGGTCGCCAGGCTTGATCCGATAGTGGGCGACCATCGCGTCGGCCACCTTCCGCCAGCGGCCGTCGTAGTTGTAGCCGCCGTAGCCGGTGCGCCGGTCGCCGTCCCAGTAGTCCTTGCCCCACTGCTTGGCGAGCTTCGCCGCCTCGGCCTTGGGAAACTCCGTCACACGGGCCACGTAGTCGCGCTTCGTGCTCTTGTGAACGCTAGAGAGGAAGTCGACGTAGGCCATGGAGTGTGTTCTGGGATGGTGACGATCAGGCGTTGAGTCGGGTGAGAGCGGCTTCGACCTTCTCGAGTTGGCCGAGCCGTCGGGCCGCGTGGGCTTCGCTCCCGCGGGCGAACGTCCGGCGGTCGTCCCCCACCGGCAGGAACTCATTCATCATTATGCAACACCATTTGAGCTCGTAGACGGGGAGGAGCCGGCCGACGCGCTCGTGGAGGGCGGCGGGATTGCGCGATCCGTCGGCCGCGGCCGCCAAAAACCGCTCGAAGTGCTCGCGTGGCACGGGCACGGCGGGCTGGCAGAAGAAATCGCAGACGGTCTTGGCAGGATCGTCCCAGCCGGCGTATTCGAAGTCGATGAACTTGAGGCCCGAGTCGGTGGCGATGCAGTTGTGGAAGCCGAAGTCGGACGGGCTGATCACGCGGGCTTCGGCCGCCAGTGGCTCGTCTAGTCGCCGGCCGCTGGCTGCCACCGCCGCTCGCACCCGCTGCCAGGCAGGCACGAGCCGCTCGGCGACGATCGCTGCAGCCTGGCAATGCAGATCCGACTCGGGCTCGATCGTTGCCAGCCGGTCGATCCTCCGATCGACGCAGGCCAGATGCTCTGCCAGCGAGAAGCAGGCTTCCGACGCGACGGGCAGGCGCGATGCGCCGAGATCGTGCCGATGGCGGTTCACGGCCGCGAAGAAGGCGGCGGCTTCATCGACGTGGGCCGCGGTGACTTTGCCGGGGGCGAGTTTGCGGCCGGCGAGGAACTCGTAGATCGCGATCCCCGCCCCGCGATCGCAGGCGAGCGGTTGCGGAATGGCCCGCACGCCGTGGGCCCAGGCAAACTGCAAGAACGCCTGCTCGGCGCCGAGGCGGTCGCGTGGGTCGCCGGCGTGGCGGAAGTATTCCTTGAGCAGCACCGGGCCGGCAGATGTGTCGACGCGATACACGCGGTTGTTGCCCCCGCCGGGGAGGCGCGTCGCCGTGCCCACGAGGACGCTCCGCAGGTGTGGCCACGAAGGGGCGACGTCGATACCGGTGGGCGATGCGTTCTGGCCGTGGGGGTCGAAGAGGATGCGCCGCACGTCGGCTGGGAAAAGCGGATGGGCGAGCAACTCGGGCAGATCGTCGATGAAGTGCGTGCATCCCACCTCGGCGATCCGGGCGAGCTTCGCCTCCTTCGTCTCCTCGAAAAACACGCGATCGACAGGCAGCCCGATGCCGGCAGGATCATGAAACCCATGCCGCGCGAGCCAGTCGCGGGCTGCTGCGTGGAGGTCGTGCCGCTCGCCGAGATACGGAAACCGCGTGCGGTGGCTCACGATAACGACTGGGATCCCGGCCGCGCGGCAGGCCACGAAAAACTCGACGACCCCCGGGAACGGCGGCGCGTCCATCATCCGCGGGCCGTAGATCGTGCCCTGCAGTTCGGTCCAGCGGTCTTCCTGGCCGACGGAGCGGAGATGGTCGCGGATCGCCGTCTTCGAGGTCGCGGCGTGGGGCGGCACGAGGCCTTGCTCCACCGCCACACGCCCAAACACCTCGTCGTAGCAGACGATCGTGTTGTCGAAGTCGATGCCGATCACACGAGCGCCCTGTAGCGGCCGGCGATTCGCTCGGCGAGCGCCTGCGGCGTGAGGCCGCACTGCTCCCGCATCCACTGCTGGCTGCCGGCGGCGGAGATGAAGGCGTCGGGCGTGCCGATCGCTTCGAGCACGCCGCGCTTGGGCCCGCGGCGGGCGAGCCACTCGGCGACGGCGCTGCCGAGGCCGCCGATCACGCTGTGTTCCTCGACGACGGCCACCACCTTGAAGCGGTCGAAGCTCTCGCTGAGCAGGGTGTCGTCGAGCGGCTTCACCGTGTGCATGCTCACGACGCGGGCGGAGATGCCGTGCCCCTGGAGCAGTTTCGCCGCTTCGAGGGCCGTGGAGACAAGAGTACCCATGCCGAGCAGGCACACGTCGCTGCCCTCCCGCATCACGATACCGCGGCCGATCTCGAGCTTCGGCGGCTTTTCATGGACGTTGGGCTCGCCCTTCTTGCCGAGACGGATGTAGACGGGGCCAGGGAGCGTGAGCGCCGCCTCGATCGCGGGCCCCACCTCCATCGCGTCGGCGGGGCAGAGCACGGTGAGATTCGGGAAGCAGCGCAGGATGCCCACGTCTTCGCAGGAATGGTGCGTGGGGCCGAGCGACGCGTAGGAGAGGCCGCTGCCTGTGCCCACGATCACCACCGGCACGTCGTGGTAGCAGATATCGACGCGGATCTGCTCGATCACCCGCGTGGTGGCGAAGGGCGTGATCGTGTATGTAAAGGGCCGCAGGCCAGAGAGGGCGAGCCCGGCCGCCATGCCCGTCATGTTCGCCTCGGCCACGCCGCAGTTGTAGAACCGGCTCGGATACCGCTCGCGATACTTGTCGAACAGGCGGTTGCCGATGTCGCCCGAGAGGAGCACGATCCGCTCGTCGCGGGCGGCAAGGTCGGTGATGGCGGCGGCGAAGGCGTTGCGCATGGGAGGTGTGGCGGCGGGTCAGGCCTGCCAGAGTTCGACGCGGGCTTTTTCCACTTCCTCGGCGGTCGGGATCCGGTAGTGCCAGTTGTTGTCATCTTCCATAAACGACACCCCCTTCCCCTTCACGGTGTGGCAGACGATCGCCCGCGGACGGCCCGTGCCGTCGGGCTCGCGCCGCAGGGCCACGAGCAGGGCGTCGAGGTCATGGCCGTCGACCTCACAGGCGTCCCAGCCGAAGGCCCGCCATTTTTCGGCCAGGGGCGCCAGCGCCATGATCTCGTCGCTGCGGCCGGTGGCCTGCCATTTGTTGTAGTCGATCATCACGGTGACAGTGTCGAGCTTCTGGGCCGGGGCAAACATCGCCGCCTCCCACACCGAGCCCTCCTCGCACTCGCCGTCGCTCATGAGCACAAGGCAGCGGGTTGGCCGGCCCTGGATCCGGGCTGCGAGAGCCATGCCGAGGGCGATCGGCAGGCCGTGGCCGAGCGAGCCCGTGGCCGCCTCCACGCCGGGCACGCACTGGAGGCCCGGATGCTCCGGCAGGGCGGCCCCGTCTTCGTTGTAGGTATCGAGGAGTTTGGGATCGAAGAAGCCGCGTTCGGCGAGGGCGGCGTAGAGGGCCGTGGCCGCGTGGCCCTTCGAGAGAATGAAGCGGTCGCGGTTGGGGTCGAGCGGATTGGCGGGATCGATGCGGAGCGCGCCCCAGTATGCCGCCACGAGCATGTCGACGCACGAGAGCGACGAGCCCAGGTGCGGCGTCTCGGCCACGTGCGACATCTCCACGAGCCGGGCCCGGATGCGGCGCGAGATCGCGGCGAGGTTTGCTGGGGTGTTCATGCGTTGTGGCAGAAAAAAGGTGGCAGGCACCATTTGTCTGGAGACCCCGGCCTACGGCCGGGGCCGTGTCGCC
>CAZDTC010000254.1:0-4068 GCA_964508125.1 uncultured Candidatus Kuenenia sp. | reverse complement strand
CGAGCCACGCGGCAGGCGACTCACTTCGCGACTTCAAAATCTCACGATGCCATTCCGGTGTCTGCATCATTGAGTGGCTTCCGCGCGTGGGGCAGTTGTGCACAAGCCGCGTTCGCTTCACGCGGTCGCCTGTTATTCGTATTGCGTCACTTCTTGCTCGACCGTCCCGGGCAGTCTGTTGAGCACCACGCGCGTCAGATCAATCGTGCGACTGGCGTTGTCGATGTCGATGCCCATAAGGCGGCCGTCAGCGTCGCAGTCGACCACGACTCCATCGGAGATTTCCGCACTGTCGACGCTCGGCCGATCATGGGAGCCTCCTGGTAACGAACCCATCATTGTGACGAGTGACAGGGTCAACCTTGGTCCGCGACGATTGCGCTCGGGAGTTGCGCGAGCGCGACTATGACACGCGCAGCGTTCGCCAAAAACTGGCCTGCGATGCACTGATGCGGTAAAATGAGATCAGCATCAGGAACGACACGTCCCCCACGACGTGTTGGAGACGCCTCGGGGCGTTTCCGCAACCGAGCCCCTGCAAGGCATACGGTGCTTCCGTCGGCATGAAAATGCCGGCGGGATGTGCGTGAGGATTCACTCCTCACGAAACAATGTTGCAGCAGTCTGACGGGCGGCAACGCCCGTCGGGCTGGTTCTTGGTGCGTTGCTCATTCTGGAGTGCGCACGATGGCCTCGCTCAGCCAGCCTGTTGGCGTCTACAACCTGACCGCCTGGTTTATTTTCGCCCCGCCCGCGGCGGCGCGGCACACCCGCGACTACGCGGTGCTCGAAGAGACGATCGCCGCCGCAACCGCCGTGCTCCATGAAACGGGCAGCGTCAACGAGCTCTTGATCGAGAACAAAGGCGACCTCGACCTCTTCATCCAGGCCGGCGACATCGTGAAGGGAGGCCGGCAAGACCGTACGATCGGGGTCGACTTCATCGTGCCGGCCAGGTCAGGGAAAATTCCGCTGCCAGCCTTCTGCGTGGAGGAGGCCCGCTGGCGCCGCCGCTGCGACGAGGCAGACACGCATTTCTCCACCGCCAAGGATTTTCTGGCGTCGAAGAAGGCCCGGTTGGCCTTGAGGTTTTCCAAGAGCCAGGCCGAGGTGTGGGACAGCGTCTCGGAGGAGCAGGAGCAGCTGGCGAAGGCGGTGCAGAAGGAGATCCGCGACGCCACGTCGCCCACCAGCCTGCAGCTCACCTACGAAAGCGAAGGCGTGACCTCCGCCGTCGACGACTACACGGCGGTGTTGAACCCTGCCCTGGCCGAGGTGGGCGGCAGCGTCGTGGGCGTGGTGTGGGCGATCAACGGCGTGCCCGGCCATGCAGATCAATACGTGAGCCCAAAGCTCTTTGCAAAACTCTGGCGGAAACTGCTGCGGGCCGCCGCCACCGAGGCCATCGGCCAGCGGCGCGGCCCGGGAAGCAACGCGGCACCCGAGCCGCCTTCGAGCGAAGCGATCGGCGCGTGGCTGGAGAGCCATGTGTCTGCCGGGGCCACGCACGCCGAGGAGGAACGGCTGCTCCCCCGCACGCGGATCCGCACCCACCGCGGCACGTCGCTCCATCGCTTCGAGGCGTTTGACACCGCCGTCGACGAAGCCTCCCCCCTTCACGTGGCCGTTGTGGCCGAATGACCGAAAGGAGTGAACCCCGTGAACGACAATCGACCCACAACCCAGCCATCCCTGCGCGACCACACAAGCAGGATCCGCCACCTCGACGCGGCTCGAGCCCGGGAGATCGTGGCCCTGTTTCGCAGGCCCATCCCGGCGACGGGGCCGACGGTTTCTTGCGATACCCATGAAACGCACGACAGCCACGCCACCCACGATCACGTCGTGGCGGCCACCAAAGGCGAGGTGGTGCTCGGGCGGCTGGGCACTGGCACGGCCGAAGGCATCATCGGCCACCACGCCACGCATCTCTACCTGCACGAAGTGATCCGGCTGCCGCTCTCCGTGGCCCGGGAGCTCGCGCAGCACCGCGGGCACCTCTATCTCGACAAGCTAAAGAGCATCACCGACAGCGTTGCCGCCGAACTGGGGAACCACGCAGGCGGTGGGCTTTCGCTCAACAACCTCCGATGGCTCTCGAGCGCGGCCGCCTGGGCGCTCGGCCGCCACGATGGCGAACTCTCCTTGAACCGTCTCAAGCATCTCGATGACGACGCCGCCCTCGGACTGGCCCAGCACGACAACGAGCTCTACCTCTGGGGCTTGAAGCAGCTGTCGCCCGGCGTCGCGGCCGCCTTGTCGCACCATCGCGGCGACCTGTTTCTCGATGGACTCTCCCTGTTGCCCGGCAGGGTGGCGACGCACCTGGCCAGGCATTGCGGGAAACTGCACCTCCACGGGATCCCTCGCTTGAAGGAAGCCGCGGCCCACGCCCTCGGCAGCCGCACGGGGCATCTGTGCTTGAGGGGGCTCAAGTCGCTGTCTCCCACCGAGGCACAGCTTCTCGCCGAGCATCGGGGCCCGCTCTATCTCAATGCCGTCGAGATCACCGATGCGGTCGTGCACTCCCTCGGCCAGCACCATGGCTCCCTCTCGCTCTCACCGCCCAAGGGCATCGCAGACCACCACCTCGCGGCGCTCATCCGGCATGTCGGGCCGCTGTCGCTTGGCGGGCTCAAGAAACTGGATCAACGCACGGCCACGATCCTCGCGAGCCAGCAGGGCCCGCGGGGCATCAACGGACTGTCGGGGCTGTTTGTGAACAACGTCGAGCACGTCACGCCGCCGGTGGCCGCGATCCTGGCGACGCACCGGGCCGGGGAACTGTCGCTCAACGGCATCACGCTCCTCACCGAAGACACGGCCCGCGAGCTCGTGCGGCATCCGCTGCTGACGCTCGACGGCATCGCGAGCGTGACCGACCGCGTGGCAGGCATCCTCGCCTCCCACTCAGGCGGCACGCTCTCGCTTAGGGGGCTGCGGCACGTGAGCCCCTCGGGGCTTGCGCAACTGCGGCAGAACCCCGGCATCGAACTGCCGCGCGGGCTACGGATCGACGCCACGGCTCCGGCCGGCAGCACGGCACTGCGCCACCCGACCCAAGCCGAAATGATCGCGGCGATCGCGCGCATCGCCCAGGCCGGGGAAGACGCCCTGAGCATCAACCACTAGGACACCAAAAGGAGGCCCGTTCATGCGCGCTCAAACCTCGCGGAAAAATCTCGTCGTGTTCACCGGGGCCGGCTCAACGCACGTGCTGCACCTGCACGGCGAGATTCTCTACGCCCGGAGCACGCGGGACCTGAGCCACACGCACTACCTCGGCGATCGCGACATCGCCCTCGGCGACACATGCCCGCTCGGGAGCCAGCTGCGGCCGCACATCGTGTGGTTTGGGGAACAGGTGCCGGCGATGGACGAGGCGGCCCGGATCGTGTCACAGGCCGACATCTTTCTGTGCGTCGGCACGTCGCTCGAGGTCTACCCGGCCAACTCGCTTATCTTCGCCACGCCCCGTCGCGCCCGGCGGATCGTGGTGAATCCCGAGGTCCCCGATCTCGTGCCGGCAGACGTGTGCGAATGCATCGCCAAGACCGCCTGCGAAGGCGTGCCCGAACTGGTCGCGAGCCTGCTGGGCACGTGAGCCCCCAAAAGATTCGACGTTTCCCAATCAGGAGTATGCATGATGGCTGGGTATGAGACGTATGACCGCGAGCAGGTGTATCAGGAGCAGTACAGACGGTTTACGCAGATGGAGGTGCCGCCATGCCCGCGGTGCGGCACCAGCAACACGGCGTCGGTGCAGGTGGGCGTGATCGGGCTCACGATCCGCCTTGCCGCCACGTGCTCGAAGTTCAAGCTGATTCCTAACGGCCCGAAGCCAGGCAACTGGTTCTGCAACTCGTGTGGAAAGTTCTTCGACGTCCCCTACGACGCCCAAAAAGGAGGCAACGCATGAGTGAACAGAAGCTCCGACTTCCGCTTCTGCTCGACACAGGAGCCCTAGCCCTTGGCGAGTACGTGGTCCTCGACATCGATTACAAGACTGTTCAATGCTTCGCGACGATCGAGGACGCCCAGGCGTTCATCGCCGAGGCAAACGGCTGG
>CAZDTC010000253.1:0-4070 GCA_964508125.1 uncultured Candidatus Kuenenia sp. | reverse complement strand
GACCTCCTCCGGCGTCGCCCCGGGGTAGGGCACCGTGACGAGCACGATCTCGAGGTCGAACTCCGGAAACACCTCGCGGCGCATCGATGCGAAGGCCATCGCGCCCACGAGCAGGATCGCGATCACCAGCGTGTTCATCGCCGGCATGTTGCGGACGCACCAACTGACGATGGATCTCATCGGGCGGCTCTCAGGAGGCGTCGTTGTCGCCGGGTTTTTCCGCCATCACGGCCGGCTCGGACCGCCGGTCGCCTGGTTCGACGACCTCCATGCCGTCGCGCGGATGGGAGATCTGGCTCGTGACCACGCGGTCGCCCGGCTGCAGGCCTGCCGCAGTCGCGTCGAACACGACGCGGCCTGCCGTCACCTGCACCGGCCGGGGATGGAGGATCACGAGCCGACCGTCGCGCACCACCCACACTTCGCCGCTCGGCCGCTGGGCTTCTTCGGGGATCGAGAGGAGCTGCTCCGCCGGATCGACATGCACCCGCACCTCGACGAACATGCCGCGGAGAAGCGACTGCGGCGCCCCGAGCGGCAACTCCGAGAGCGGAGCGCCGTAGCGATCGAGCGCCGTGACCGCCCGCGGATCGCTCACGAGCACCCGGCAGGGAAGCGTGCGGGTCTTTTCATCGAGCCCCCGACCCTCTTGCCGCGACAAGACGCCCTTCCATTCGTACGCGGCATCGCCGACCTTGAACACGACCGTGGCGGGCGTGTCGAGCTGGTCGTGGGCGGCGCGTGCGGTGTCGCCGGTGCGGCAGCCGCCCCACACGCGGGCCACGTCGTCCATCGGCAGGCTCGTGCGCACCTCGGCCGAACGCGTGTCTTCGATCGTGACGAGCGCCGTGCCCTTGGAGACGAACGAATCCTGCTCCACCTTGTCTTCCACCACGATGCCGTCGATCGGCGCCACGATCTTCGTCCGAGACAGATCGAGCTGCGCCTTCTCGAGCATCGTTTTCGCCAGTGCCTGGGCCTCGAGAAGCCGGTTGCGACGCTTGGCGAGCACCCGCTTCTGTCCCTCGAGCATGGTGAGGGCGTTGGCCGCGGTGAGCTCCTCGCGCACCGCCCGATCGTGTTCCGATTCGGTGACAATTTTTCCGGCCTTGAGCGTTTCGAGCCGGGTGGCCTCGCGGCGGGCGAGTTCCACCTGTCGTTTGGCCAGGTCGATGGACGTGCCGTTTTGCGCCATCTCCTCGTCGAGTTCCTCGAGCGCATGGCCGGCCTGCTTCAGCTCGCGTTCCAGCCGTTCCACGTCGAGTTCGTAGTCGCGGGGATCGATTTCAAAGAGCGGCGTGCCCGCCTTGACGAATTGCCCTTCATTGCACGCCTCCGACTTGTGCAGGAGCCGCCCGCCCACCTCGGCGGCGAGCGTCACTTCCCGCAGCGGCACAACGACGCCGTCGGCCTCGATGGTGAGCCCTTCGGTCTCGGACCGCACGTCGGTGGTTCGCACCGGAGTGGCGGCTGCGAGGTCGGCCTGCTTGCGTTCCGGAGGTGGCTGGCTGCCCATGAACATGAATGCAGCGATGCCAGCCCCGAGGATGACAAGGGGCAACACCCAGCCGAGGATGGCGCGGACGACGGTCATGAGGCGTTTCCAGAGGTGGGCCGGCGCGGTGAAGCGGATTGAACGGTAAGCGCAGGACCGCGGCCGAGGGCGGCGAGGGCGTAGCGGGTGACGTGGTCGGCGAGTTGGGCGGGCGTGTGGAGCGATGTGATCTCAGCCGGCGGCACCAGCATCCCCACCACGTCACCTGCGGCGCGATAGAGAAAACACTGTCCGATGATGCTGAGGGCGATCCGACGGAGCTCGGGCTCGCCGAGGCTGCCTCCGGCGAGTTCATCAAGGATCGAGACGAGAAGCGCGAAGTGGGGGCGGATGTAATCCTCCACGAGTTCGCGGCAGGCGTCCGTCGGATGGAGCACCTCGCGCATCATCAGCCGCACCTGCCACGGCGGCTGGCCAAACCCGAGCATCCGTTCGAGCATGTTGGCGACGAAGTCGTGGAGCCGATCGGCCGCCGGCTTGCCCGCCGGCCACTCGGGGAGCGGCACCTGCCTCACGCGGGCCTCGTGGGCGTGCTTCACGCTCTCGATGTAGAGCCGCCGCTTGTCGCCGAAGTAGTAGTTGACGGCAGCGACATTCACACCCGCCTCGAGGCAGATGTCGCGGACAGTCGCCGCCTCATAGCCGTGCTCGGCAAATGCCTGTCCGGCCGCGAGCAAAAGCCGATCGCGTGGGTCATCGGCGTCTTTCGGAGCGGCGGCGAGGGAGGGGACGGTGGCCATGAGATTTGCCGGCGAATGGGCGCGTTTCAAACAGGCGTTTCAATCAAATGTATACAGAGAGAACCGCTGGGCCAAGGTGGGAATAACAGGCCGATTTTGTGGGGCAAGCGTCCCGCTTGCCATGGCAACCGGGACGGCCGCTCCACTTACTCCAGCACTGCGGCGGCGCAGCGGCGGCCGCTCGCAAGGGCGCCGTTGATCGACGCGGTCGTGCAATGGTCGCCGCAGATGAAAAGGCCGTCGGCCAGCCGCGGTGCTGCCGGCCGCAGCCGGCGGGCGGCGGGGCTCTCGTCGGGCAAGGCGTGCGGCACATGCACCGTGGCGAGGTGCCGCCAGACGCCGGCCTGCTTGCCAAACCATTCCCCAGCCTGTGCCCTCACCGCTTCGGTCGTGTCGGCATCGCCCTGCTGCCAGTCGCCGCGGATCGAGGCATACACGAGCGTCGCGCCCGGCGGTGCGTAGCCGGCGGCGACGTCGGACGGCACGGTGAGATTGTCGATCGGCCCCCGCCGCTCAGCGTTCACGACGAGCACGGGCCGGTCGAGTGGCGACCGCTCGGCGGCGAATGCCATCATCCGTGTGCCTTTCATCCGCCGCGACCGCCAGCCAGCCGTGAACATCTCGGGGAGAATCCGCGCAGCGGCCGGCAAGTCGGCGGCCACGACGACAGCCTTGGCAACGACTTCCTCGCCATCGGCGAGCACGACGCGGCCCGGCTCCGCCCGCGCGACGGCCGTGTTCAGCCGCACGGCGTTGGCAGGCAGCGCCGCTGCCATCTGCGCCGGAATCGCCGCCATGCCCCCGCGAGGCAGGCAGGCCCGCCCGAGGGCAAACATCGCGAAGTCGAATGCGAATACAGCCGCCGACGTATCGAGCCCGCGCTCGAGAAACACGCCACCAAAAAACGGCACGAAGAACCGCTCGATGAATGAGGCCGTGAATCCCCGCGACTGCAGGTCGTCGAGCGTCGATGTCTCCGCCGCGACAGCCGGGCCGTCGGGATCAGCGCTGCCGGAGCGAACGCCACGGATGGCCCGCGCCCGCAAAGCCGCCGTGCGCAGGCCATCGGCAATTCCGACGGTCCCATCGAGCACCGAACCGATCGCCGCCAGCGGCCGGCGCCACGGATCGCTCACGGTCCGGAGCCGGCCACCATCGGCCACGACCGCCCCGGGCTCGAACCGGCCGAGTTCCAGCGCCGCGAGGTCGAACTGCCGCCGACCCTCGGGATATGCGTCGTTGTAGACCTGGAAGCCACGATCGATCCGAAAGCCCTCGACCGAGTCGGTCGCCACACGGCCGCCCGCGCGGTCGCTCGTCTCGAGCACGGTCACCTTGCGCCCACCCCGCACGAGTTCCCGCGCGCACGCGAGCCCCGCGAGACCCGCACCGATGATGACAACGTCGTGAGGCACCGATATCCCAGCCGTGAATGCAGCACTCTATCGAAGTGTGGGGCAAGCGTCTCGCTTGCCTGATGTCTCACGGCAACCGGGACGGTTTCCTCACGGCAACCGAGACGGTCGCCCCACGGGCGATCAGAGCGGCCGCACGACCGACTGGCTCCGCCAGTAGTCGAAGAGCGTCTCGATCGAGTTCACGCCGCCTCCCATGCCGCTCTTGTGCACGCCGCCGTAGGGCACGCCGCGCGGAAACACGTTGTGGGCGTTGATCCAGCTGTTGCCCGCCACCATTGACTCCGCCACGCGGGCCGCCCGGCCGAGGTCGCTCGTCCACACGCTGTTGGCGAGGCCGTAGTCGGTGTCGTTGGCCAT
>CAZDTC010000252.1:0-4091 GCA_964508125.1 uncultured Candidatus Kuenenia sp. | reverse complement strand
GGGCAGCCCGAACACGTTTCTGGTCACCGCCGAACCGGTCGGGGACTTCGAGCTGGAGTTCGAGGTGAACGTCGACAACGAGCTCAACTCGGGCGTGCAGGTGCGGAGCCACGTGGCGTCGGAGGGAGAGCATCCGGAAGGAGGCACGCCGCTGCCGGCGGGCCGGCTTTACGGGCCGCAGTGCGAGATCTCGATCGACGGCCACGCGGGCAACTTCTACGATGAGGGGCGGCGGACGGTGTTTTGGAGCGGCCTGACCGGCACCGAGGCGATCCGCACGCCGGCGGCCCGGGCCGCCTTCAAGAAGGGGGAGTGGAACCACTACCGGATCGTCGTGGTCGGCGACCACTACCGCAGTTGGATCAACGGCGTGCCCACGGCCGACTTCCGGCAGCCGCACGATCCCGAGGGGCACGTGGGCTTCCAGGTGCATGGCATCCCGCAGGGCACGGGCCCCTTTACCGTGCGCTGGAGGAAGGTGCGGTTTCGGTCGCTCGACTGACCAGCCTGCGATCGATCGGCTTCAGGCTGTTTCGGCGATGCGGCGCATCGACTCAAGGCCGATGCGGGCAACCTCGAACGGATCGCGTGCCCAGAGATCCTTCCGGAACAGTTCCAGCGACAGCCAGCGGTCGTAGCCGATCCCGCGGAGCAGGTCGAGTTGGTGTCGCAGATCAAGGTGCCCCTCGCCAGGCAGGACACGGTCGGCATCGTGCTGTTTTTCCCGGCGCGGATGCGTGGGCACGTCGTTGAAGTGGAACACCGCGATCTGCTCGGGCGCGAGGAGCGTGATCGACTTCGGCGATCCGCCGCCGCGGAAGATGTGGAACGGGTCGAGCACGACCGTGCCGGCGGGATGCCCGGCCTTGGTCACGATCTCGAGCGCGTCCTCGATCGTGTTGATATCGTCGACGAATCCGAGAAACTCCATCGCCGGCCGGACTCCGAGCCCGAGCCCCAGTTCGAGGAGCTCGCGGTAGTGGCGGGCCCCCACGTCGCGGTCGGCCGTTCCGCCCGGCGGGCAGGCGATCACGTGGATCGCCCCAACGGCCGCCGCCTGCTCGAGCCGGCGGCGCACTTCGACCAGCGCCTCGTCGTGCTCGGAGCCGGTCGTTTCGAACCAGCGGGAAAGGTAGATCGTGGTCGGCACGGCGAGACCGTGATCGTCGAGGGCGCGGCGGATCTCGCCGAGCGAGCCGCCCCGGGCGAGGTGGGCGTCGATGTCGTCGTGCCACAGTTCGATCGCCTCGTAGCCGGCCCGGCGGGCGATCTTGATCTTCTCGAGGATCGGGACGGGGCGGATGGTGCTGCCGTTGAGGCAGTAGCGGAATGACGGCATGGCGGCGGCGCGGGGGTGTCGAGGAAGGAGGTCGTGCGAGGCGAAAGCGCGCCGCCGGAGTATGCCGGTGCCCCCGTCGCCCGACAAGCGCCTCCTCACGATGCGAAACGCGACCTCACCGAGCGTGCCGTCATCGTGCGCCGAAGCGATAGACGCAGGTCTCGCGATACGTGTCGCCGGGCCGCAGGATCGTGGATGGGAATTCGGGCCGGTTCACCGAGTCGGGGAGGTGGCCCGTCTCCAGGCAGACGCCGGCGTGCCGCCGGTAGACCGCCCCCGCCTTGCCGGTGAGGGTGCCGTCGAGGTAGTTGCCCGCGTAGAGGATCACCGCCGGCGACGTGGTGAGCACCTCGAGCTGCCGGCCGGAGCCGGGCTCGACGAGCGTGGCCACGCGCGCGAGCTTGCGGCCGGGGGCCCGCCGCAGGTAGGCGAGGTCGTAGCCGCCGGCCGCCGCGATCCGCTCCCCGATCCGGTGCGGCACCTGAAAATCGAACGGCGTGCCGCGCACCGACCTGATGTCGCCGGTGGGGATCAACGCGTTGTCGGTGGGCGAATAGCGGTCGGCGTCGAGGCACAGCTCGTGGTCAAGCACGTTCCCGGCGGCCGCGCCAGCGAGGTTGAAGTAGCTGTGGTGCGTGAGGTTGATCGGCGTGGGGCGATCGGCCGCGGCCGTGTAGTCGATGCGCAGTTCGTCGTCGTCGGTGAGCGCATAGACCACCGCGGCATCGACCGCGCCGGGATAGCCCTGATCGCCGTCCAGGCTTCGGTGCCGAAATCGCACGGCCGCCGCGCCGGGGAGCGGCTCGGCCTCCCAGACCACCTTGCTGAAGCCGCGCTCGCCGCCGTGCAGGTGATGCGCCCCGGCGTTGCGGGCGAGCTCGTGGCGGCGGCCGTCGAGGTCGAAGGCGGCGTTCGTGATCCGGAACGCGACGCGGCCGACGGTGCCGCCAAAATACGGGCTTTCCCGCTCATATTGCCGCAGCGTGTCGAACCCGAGCACCACGTCGGCGAGCCGGCCCGCGCGGTCGGGCACAAGCAGCTCCGTGACCGTCGCGCCATAGCCGATGATCCGCACGATCATGCCGGAGGCGTTGCGGAGCATGAACCGGTCGACGGCCCGGCCGTCGGCCGTGACACCGAAGCGATCGATCTCGACCGGAGCCTGCCGCACCGCCTCACCCTCCGCCGCCTGGGCCGCCGCTCGCATCGCGAGGATCGCACAGCAGATCGCCGCCCGCACGCCCTTCCAGTCGATGTCGCCGGCGGTGGAACGCGAAGAATGGTCCATTGTCGTGGAGAGCGTGGCGGCGGCTGCAGCGCTGAACGAGCGGCGTGTGATCGCGGCGGGGCGAGGAGTTGGCCATCGAGAGGTCCTCAAGGCGGTGAGGGGCGGCGAGATGATCGCCAACGGACCGAGCGCGGAATATAACACTGAATTCCGCGAGGGGCGTGACCGCCCCGGATTCGCGCTCCGAAGATAGCCACGTTGAAGGGGGGCTGGTTGATCCAACGGTCGCCAGGCTGGAACTCCCGCATGGTGACGGTTGGATAGTGCCAGGAAACGGGAAATCCGCTGGCTATCGCAACGGGAGATGAACCAGGCGATTGCGAAACTCGTCCGCTGTCATGCCCGCCAGGCAGAGCTCGGCGTCCTCAATCAGCTGTCCAATCGGCGTGCCCTGGGCCGCGAAGAGAATTCCGCCGAAGGCGATGTCCTGCCGCTGCCGCCGCGATACAATCTCGAGGAAGTCGGTATCCTGCGTGAACAACACCCGCCCAACGGCTGTTGCCCGTGTCAGCATGTCGTCGTCCGACAGTCGGCCCGCAGAGTCGTCTTGGGCGGTGCGGACATCGATCTGCTTTCGACGAAGCCCCTCCGAAATGCTCGCCGGTACATGCACATCCATGTAAACGGCGAGCGGCATGCGTTGGCTTACCCGTTGCGGGGTTGGGCTGCAGCACGACGACGAAGAAGCTCATCGCGGGAGACGAGCTCCGGCCCGCGGTGCCGTTCAGCACGAGATTTACCAGCCTCGATGGCCGCCAGGATGCTGTCGTGATGGTCGTGAAAGTAGGCGAGCGCCGCATAGACCTCGGCCGGCCGCAGGTCGGGATGCTGCCGCAGAATCTCCTCTGCAGACCAGCCGTAGAAATACTGCTCCGCGGCGATGTGCTCGACGGTGTACCGAGTGCCCTCGATCACAGCCTTGCCGTCGGTCGAGAGGCCGATATGCGGGTATGTGTCAGCGGTCGCCACGAGAAACCTCCTGCGGACTTCAACCGCCAGATTCTACCTTGCGTCCGGAGTTGCATCCTAGTCGATCATCCGATCGCCTTCGGTCGGCCCGGATGGCCGGGGCGGACTTGCCGCCCCGGCCGAGAACATGGGCCCGTGATCGTGAGTTTCACTGCCCGTCATCTTCGGTACGGCGTTCGCCGCCGCTACGTTTGTATGCCAGCGGGATGATCACTTCTCCACCGAGCGATGGCTGTCCTGCTTTCACAAGACGGTCACCCTGAAGGTATGGCCAGACAGAGTTCCCGTCGGATGCCCCTGTTCGGTGGCTGAGGATCGCCAGGGCAGGAATGGCGTTGATCGTGAAGCGGGCGACCATCTGGGGCTTCGCCTTGCCCTCGACCTGACGCGTCTCGAGGACGACATCGCCCACGAGCGCCTTGAGCACCTGCGCGGCGATGCCGACGTCGCCTTGCAGGAGGTCGCGGAGTTGTGTGAGTGCTGCGACCACGTCCT
>CAZDTC010000251.1:0-4092 GCA_964508125.1 uncultured Candidatus Kuenenia sp. | reverse complement strand
ACCGCCTCGATCACCTCGGGCGCGGCCTCGCATGCGGCCGACCTGCTCACCGATCTCAAGAGCGGCTACCTCCTCGGGGGCAACCCGCGCCGGCAGACGATCTCGCAGCTCTTCGGCGTGGTCGCGGGCACGATCGCCTCGGTGCCCGCCTACCTCTTCGTCGTGCAGCGGGATCCAGGGAGGCTCGGCTCGGAGTCGCTGCCGGCGCCGTCCGCGAAAGTGTGGGCGGGCGTGGCCGAACTGCTCGCCAAAGGGGTCGACGCCCTGCCCTCGGGCGCGCTCGTCGCCATCGCCGTCGGCGCGGCCATCGGCATCGCCCTCACGCTGCTCGAGGAATACGCTCCGAAATCCTGGCGGCCCTGGCTCCCCTCGACGACGGGCCTGGGGATCGCCGGCGTGATTCCCGCCTTCAATGCGATCGCAATGTTCGCCGGCGCGCTCCTGGCCTGGCTCTACGCCCGGGCGCGGCCAGGAGACGCCGAGGCCTTCACGGTGCCCGTATCCAGCGGCCTGATCGCCGGCGAGAGCCTGATGGGGGTGGCGATCATCCTCGGCCTCGAAGTCTGGAAGTTGCTCGGACGCTGAATCGCATACGATGCTCGCACGGTCGCCGGCTCGGAGGCGGCAAAAGTGTTCCGTCCACCGCTCCGACGGTGGATTGGCTCGTCGCGTCGGCCCAATGCTCCTCGAGCGTTCGCCGACCCCCTCGCCTACCCGTTTTCTGTCACGACGCCGCAGAGAATCCGCGCGGCCTGGTCGACGTCGTCGAGGTCGATCCATTCATCAGCGGTGTGCGCCTGGGCGATCGAGCCGGGGCCGAACACCACGCTCGGCACGCCGGCCGCGGCGAAGATGCTGGCGTTGGTGCCGTAGCGGGCTGCGGTGCGGCTCGCTTCCACGCCGAGCGCCAGTGCCGTCGCCGCCAGCTCCGCGACGATCGCCGACTCGGCCTCCGGCAGCCCGCCGCTCTCCACGAACGGCTCGTCGTGCTCGATCCGCGCTCCCGGCGTCGCGGCCGCAATCCGGCGGATCACCTCGTCGCGGGCCTCGCGCGGCGACTCGCCCGGCACGATACGGCGGTCGATCTCGAGCACCACGAGGTCGGGCACGAGGTTCACGCCCGTGCCGCCGCGGATCGTGCCCAGGCTCAAGGTCGGTGGCCCGCATGGCTGATCGGGCCGGCGCCGGAGCAGTTCGCGGGCGAGTTCCTCGATCGCCAGGATCGCGCGGCCGGAGTGATAGATGGCGTTTTCCCCCTGCTCGGGAAACGCGCTGTGGCAGGCCCGCCCTTGGATCCGGATCCGCCACCGCACGGCGCCCTTGTGCTGCGTGACGAGATCGAGATCGGTCGGCTCCGCCACGATCGCCGCCGTGGGCCGGCCGCCCACGAGGTCGCGGGCTGCGGCGTCGGTCGACGGCGCGTCGGCCGGCGGAGTCGTCCAGAGCCGCGCGAGCGCCTTCGCTCCGGAGAAGCCGAATTCCTCGTTGACCGTCGCCGCGAACACGACGGTCTTCGTGCGGGGAGCGGCCGAAGCCTGCAGCCGGGCGACCGCCGCGAGCATCGCCGCCATGCCGCCCTTCACGTCGCAGGCCCCGCGGCCGTAGAGCCGGCCGTCGCGCACGAGCGGCGCGAACGGGTCGATCGTCATCCCGTCGGCGGGCACGGTGTCTTGGTGGGCGTCCCACAGCACGACCGGCGCATCCGGAAGAGTCGCCTCGAGCCGCGCGACCACGTTGTCGCGGCCCGGGGCCACCGGCTGCCGGGCCCACGGCAGGCCCGCCGCGGTGAACCGCTGCACGAGATAGTCGGAGACACGGGCCTCGAGATATTCCGGGCCGGCCACCTCGCGGCCCATCGGATTGACGCTCGGGCGCCGGACGAGGTCGGCAAGGGTGGCCACGTGGTCTGTCATCGCGGCGTACCGTACCACACAGCGGGGTTTCTTTCCCCACCCGCCGTTTGCGTGATAGAGTTGAACATCCAGAGCACGACTTCCCCCGAGGGCCGCGTTCCGATGCCCGCATCCGGCTGCTACTTCTTCCGCGCCGCCATCATCGGCGTCGGGGTTCTGTTTGCTTTCGGCGCCAATGCCTTGGCCCAGTCGTCGGACGACGAGAAGGCCATCCGCGCCGCCGGTGTGGCGTATCAGGACGCGCTCACCAAAGGCGACGGGAAGGCACTCGCGGCCCTGTGGACGGCCGACGGCGATATCGTCGACGCCCATGGCGCGGTCATGAAGGGCCGCGACACGATGGCCCTCACCACGCCTTCGGCATCGGGCGCACAGGCACCGGCCTTCCGGATCCACGACACGAGCCTGCGGTTTCTCACGCCCGACGTGGCCCTCGAAGACGGCATGATCGACATCCTCGTGCCCGGTGCCGCCTCGCCGCTGGTTGGCCGCTTCTCCGCCACATGGGTGCGGCAGGGAGGCGCGTGGAAGATCGCCGGCCTCCGCGAGGCTCAACTGCCTGGCGCGACCGGTGCGGCTCAACTTGCCGACCTCGACTGGATGGTGGGCGACTGGACCGTGGTCGACAACGCGCCGCCCGAGTCGAAGGCCGCACCCCGCCCTGCGATGGAAGTCTCGGTGCGTTGGAACGCCGGCCGCACGTTCCTCTTGCGCGACATGAAGATCACTCCCGCGGCGACCGACGGCGCCGAGCCCCCGGCGCCGCTGCACGTCACGCAGCGAATCGGATGGGATCCGCTCTCGCGGCAGATCCGCTCGTGGGTGTTCAGCGCCGACGGCGGCCACGGCGAGGCGTTTTGGAGCCATGACGGCAATTCGTGGGTCGCCCGCACGACCGCCGTGCTCCCCGACGGCAGCCAGACCGCGTCGCTCAATGTCTACACCTACGACGGCAAGGACCGCTGCACGTGGCAGTCGTTCCACACGCACGCCGGCGGCGAACACCTGCCGCCGGTCAACATGACGATGATCCGCAAGCCGGGGAGGCCCACGAAATGAAGTCTGTTCTTTCACGTCTCGCCCTCGTGCTTCCGGCGACGACCGCACTCGTGCTCTGGTGTGTCGCGGTCACGTCCGTCACGCTCGCTCAGGCTCCGGCGCCGCAGGCTGCTCCCGCTCCCGCGGCTGCTCCCGAAGCCACGCCGCCGGACGACATCGCGAAGAAGGCCGAGATCCTCCGCAGCCCGCGCTGGCGCAGGGCGGTGTTCGAACTCGGCGACTGGCTCGACACGCAGCAGATCTATCCGCCCAAGCAGGTGCAGAAGATCAAGAGCGACTTCAATCATCGCGTGGCGAAGATGTCGTCGTATGAGCTCGAATATCTCCTCGAGGATCTGGAGCAGAAGTTCAAGGTGATGGACTCGCCCGAGGCGAAGGACGCCCGGGCCTGGGTGGGGCAATATCTCTCCGCGATGTCCGACAGGAAGCGCGACGAGGTGCTCAAGGACATCCCCAACGTCGTGAGCATGTCGGCCGGCGAACTTTCGCAGGAAATCCAGAAGATCGAGACGAAGCGGCAGTCGCTGCAGCGGCAGCAGGCCGCCTTCGACCAGGGCCGGCAGGAGCTTGTGCAGCAGGCCCAGGCCAACCGCCAGCTCACCGCTCAAGCCGCCGCAGCGGCGGCCGCCCAGGCCAACAGCGCCCCGGCCTACTCGCCGTATCGCAGCCAGGGCGGCGGCAAGCCCCCCTTCTCCGACAGCAAAGGGAGCGGCATGTCGGTCGGCGTCGGCCCATGGGGCGCCTACGTCAACTTTTCAGTGGGCAATTTTTAGCCGCGGCTGGAAGCTGCGGCTAGAAATAGCCCTCGCGCTTCTTCTTCTCCATCGAGCCGGCCTCGTCCTTGTCGATCAGCCGGCCCTGCCGCTCGCTCGTGGTCGTGAGCAACATCTCCTCGATGATCTCCGGCACGGTGACGGCCGTCGACTCGTGGGCGGCGGTGAGCGGATAGTCGCCCATCGTGCGGAACCGCACCCGCTTCACCTGCGGCACCTCGCCGGGTGTGAGCCGGAAGCGATCGTCGTCCACCATGATGAGCAGCCCTTCCCGCTCGACCACCGGCCGCTCGGCGGCGAAGTAGAGCGGCACGAGCGGGATCTTCTCGCGATGGATGTATTGCCAG
>CAZDTC010000250.1:0-4123 GCA_964508125.1 uncultured Candidatus Kuenenia sp. | reverse complement strand
TCGGCGATGGAGCAGCGTGCCGCCGGCTCCGAATGCGGGTGGTTATCGCCTGCCTTGCTGTCCAGCGAGGGGATACGGGGAGCCCGAAGCGGGCACGAGTTGAGCCGTGCTCACCGCAGCCGTGTTTCGGCGGCTTCGGCGCGGCTGGCCATTTCGGCGTAGGTCTTCGACTGCTCGTCGTTGCCCTGCTCTGCGTACATGGTCGACAGGTTGCCGTAGGGCACGGCGAGCGAGCGCTCGGCGAGTTGCTCCTGGTCGACGGCCTCCACCATCAGGTCGACGCCCTTGCGGCTCAAGGTCAACGCATCGTCGCGCCGCTCCACCTGCCAGTAGGAGATCGCCATGCTCACGAACGACTCGCCGAGCCGGCCGAGTTCGCCCTGCTCCTGGAAGGTCGAGTTGCCCTCCCAGAGCGGCACCACCTTGTCGAACCAGGTGACGGCCGTCGCATGCGCGTTGTGCTGGAGACTGTGGAGGATGCCGATCCGGAACAGGAGGTCGCCCATCTTGCGCCGATCGGCGTCGGTGAGTTCCCTCTGCTCCGCGCCCCGTTCGAGGTAGGCGGCGGTGAGCGTCGCATTTTCGAGCATGTCGGAGGCGTCGCCCCGCTTGAGGCTGGCGTCGATCGCGTCGTTGAGGCCGAGGCCGACCTCCCAGTCGATCTGCCGCCGCCTCCAGGGATCCTGGATCTGGGCGTCCAATTGCTCGCGGGTCTCGAGCAGGCGCTTCACCCAGGGGAGCGACTCCACGCCTTCGGCGCAGCTGGCGGCCGCCGCGAGGGCGCCGCGACAGAGCTCGAGCTCGAGCCGGGAGCGGTCTGGGTCGTCGGCAGCCACGTCGCCGACGAGCGCCTCACTGCGTGAGATCCACTTCGGGATCACGCGGCCCTTCTGCTGCCACGTGCCGCGCGCGATGGCCAGCGCCGTGCCCAGATGCGCGTCGAGAAGCACGTCGCGGGCCGCCTTTTGGATCGCCTTTGATTGGTTCGTGCCCAGCGGAGTGGCCTTGCGGATCGCCTCCTCGAAGTGGGCAACGCTCTTCTGGTAGTCGGCCGGCTTGGCGGCCAATTCCACGCGGCCGAGTATCCTCGCCGTCTGTGCGGTGACCAGGGGCGGCACGCTCTCGAGGCTGCGCACCCCCTGCACCTTCGACCGCGCTTCGTCAACGCGGCCGAGGGACAGGAGCACGTCGGCGTGCTTCAGCTGAGTCCAGATATCGGTGGCGTCGAGCTTCTCGGCGGCCTCGGCGACGGCCAGCGCCTCCTGACAGCGACCCTGCTCGTAGAGCAGCGCCAGGAGCAGACGGTGGGCCCGCACGTGGCGCGGGTCGATCTCGATCGCATACTGCAGGTCGGCCACGGCGGCCGAGGAATTATGGTCGATCTCCCCCTCGGCCCGCAGCACAAAGGATTCCGGATCGAGCGGCTCGAGCAGGACGGCCGCCGCGGTCTGCGTCCCGGGCTTCACGCTGATCACCACGCCCCGCTCGGGAAACACCTCGCCGATCGACACGCCGTTTTCGTCGAGGATCGACACGGTGCGCAGGTCGGCGATCTCCATTTGTGTGGCGAGCTGCCGGAGCGATACCGGCTCGGCGAGCTTGATCCGGATCGAGTCGACCACCTCGTCGACGAGCGTGACTTCGACTCTCTCGAAGGGCTCCATCACCCAAGACAGGCCGCTCGCGTCGTCTTCGCGGACGAAGGCTTCGCCCGGGCCCCACGATGATTCGATTTCCTCACGACTCGTCTTGCCCGGCATCACGCCGCGGAAACTCGCTGGATCGATCGCGAGCGTCGGGGCCTCGGTGGGAGACCGGGGCACGGGCGCTGCGGCGGCCGGCGGCACCACCTCGTCGGACTCCTGCTTCACTTTTGGCGCCGCAGCGGCGGGGCGGGTTTCGACGGCGATCTGGGTCTGCCGGGGGGCGGCGTCGGTGGGCTCTGCCGCGTCGGCCGGCGTTGAAACACCTTCGGCCGTGAGCACGCTCGCCTCCGGGCCGAGCGGGGCCTTGGCCGACGGATCGGCGGAGGTCGTTGCCTCGTGCGCCTTCGCCCCGGCCTTGGCCGCTGCCTCGTCGGCGAGTTCCGTCCAGCCACCGGTGAGCACCGTGCTCGAGGGCGCCGCAGGGGGCAGTGCCGGCTTCGCGGCCGCCGGCCCTCGGCCGCTGATCAATTCGATCCAGGCGGGCAGCCGCATCTGCGACTGCGAAGACGCGTTCGTGTCGCCCGCGGGCTCGGCGGTCAAGGCGTTGCCTGTCAGTTCGACCGCAGCCACCATGGTGACGAGAAAACGCACGAGAAGAGCATGCGAACACCGCTGCTTGGCCACGGGAAGGTTCTCCTTGACGATTCGTTCGGGCGCTGCGGGCGGCAGGCCGTGATGGGGCGGAACGTAGGCCTCCCCCCCCGCCGGGTCCAGACCATCTTGATGGCGCCGCCTCGAGCCCACGCCCATCGCGAAATTCCCCCGCCTGCCCAGACCGCCGCCGCACGGCCGTCAACGCGGGTACACTCCGCTTCATGGCCTCCTGCGAAGCTCCCGTCGCGCCGTCCGCTCGCTCGATGGTCGCAGTGATCGGCGGTGGCATGGCTGGGCTCGCGGCCGCCGAGGCGCTGGTGGAGGCGGGCCGCCGCGTGGTGCTTTTGGAGCCGACCGGCCGCCCCGGCGGGGTGCTCGACACGGTGCGGCACGACGGCTGGCTCGTCGAACGCTCAGCCGACAATTTTCTGGCTGCGAGGCCGGAGGGCCTCGCGCTCTGTGAGCGGCTTGGGCTCTCGTCGAGCCTGATCGGTGTCGATCCCGCGGTGCGCCGGGCCCTCGTGTTTCACCGCGGCCGCACCGTGCCGGCTCCGGCCGGGTTTCGCCTCCTCGCGCCGGGCCACGCTGCCGGCGTGCTCGCATCGCCGCTGCTCTCACCGTTCGGGAAAGTGCGTGTGCTCGGCGAACGGTTCGTGCCTCCGCGCCGCATCGACGCCGATGAACCGCTCGAGCAATTCGCCGTGCGGCGGCTGGGCCGCGAAGCGTTCGAACGGCTCGTGCAGCCACTCGTGGCGGGCATCTGGACGGCCGACCCGGCGCGGCTGAGCATGGCCGCGGCCTGCCCGGAGTTCGTCGCGCTCGAGCGGTCCGCCGGCAGCCTCACCGCCGGAGAACGTGCTCGCCTGCGTGCCGCCGGGCGGCGCGCCGAGGCGACCGGGGCGCGGTATGGACAGTTCGTGACGCTCGCCGATGGCATGGGCACGCTCCCCCGCGTGCTCGCCGAGCGGCTGGCGGGGGCCGGGGTCGAGTTTCGGACCGCGGCCGCACGAAACATCGCCCGCGCCGAGGGCGCGTGGGTCGTCGATCTCGACGGTGGCGACCAACTGCGGGCCGAAGACGTCGTGATCGCGACGCGGGCACCGGTGGCCGCCAGCCTCCTGGCCGACGTCGATCGCCCGCTCGCCGAAGCGCTCGGGGCGATCGAGTATGCGGGCTCGGCGGTCGTGTCGCTGGGCTACGCCCGGGCCGACATCGCCCATCCGCTCGATGCGGCCGGCGTGGTGATCCCGCGGTCCGCCGGGCGAAAGATCCTGGCCGTGAGTTTTTCGAGCTCGAAGTATCCGGGCCGCGCACCGGCCGGCCATGCGCTTGTGCGGGTGTTCGTGGGCGGCGCGCTCGATCCCGCCACACCCCTCCTCGCCGACGGGCCGCTCGTCGATCTCGTGCGTGGCGAGATCGCCGACGTGATCGGCGCCCGGGGCACCCCGGTGGTCGTGCAGATCGACCGCTGGACAGGCGCGATGCCGCAGTATCATGTCGGCCACCTCGACCGCGTGGCCCTGATCCATGAGCGGCTGGCGACGCTTTCGGGCTTGGCCGTCGCAGGCGCCGCCTACGCAGGCGTGGGCATTCCGCAGGTGATCGCCTCGGGCCAGGCCGCCGCCCGTGCGGTCGTGTAGGACAGGCTTTAGCCTGTCACGATCCCCACCCACCGCGCCAGGCCCGGAGGGCCGGGTTCGTGCCAGCCGGCGGAGGCCGGCCAAGGGAATTTCGGCACGATGCCGAGAATTCCCGTGAAGCCTGTCCTACTTCTTCTTCGCCGCGGCGGCGGGGGCCTTGCCCGCCGCGGCGGCGCCCTCGGC
>CAZDTC010000249.1:0-4145 GCA_964508125.1 uncultured Candidatus Kuenenia sp. | reverse complement strand
CTTCAGTGAGGTGGCCCAACGCACGATGAAGGTGTTCAACACGTTCACGCCGCAGGGCCGGCTCTACGAAATGGATTCGCGGCTGCGGCCGAGCGGCTCGAGCGGCCCCGCGGCCCTCTCGCTCGCGGCCCTGGATCGCTACTTCGCCCCCGACGGGCCGGCCGCCGTGTGGGAGCGGCAGGCGCTCGTGAAAGCCCGCGTGGTGGTGGGGAGCCGGCCCGCCGCCGCCCGGGCCCTCGAGATCGTGCACCGGGCCGCCTACGAGCGAAAGTGGACGGCAGAGGACGTGGAGGCGATCCGTGCGATGCGGCGGCGCATGGAGGAGGGGGCCCGGCCGACGAACCTCAAGCGCGGCCCGGGCGGCGTCGTCGACATCGAGTTCATCGCCCAGATGCTCCAACTCGTGCATGGCGGCGCGAACCCATCCCTGCGCACGCCCGAAACGCTCGCCGCCCTGGAAGCCCTCCACGCCGCCAGCCATCTCGACGCCGTCGACCACGACTTTCTCGTCGCTGCCTACCGCACACTGCGCACGATCGAGGGTGGGCTGCGGCTGCTCGACGCCACGGCCCGTCACGACTTTCCGGCCGACCCGGCCGAGCAGCGAAAGCTCGCCCATCTCCTGGGCGCCCCCGACCCCGACGCCCTGGTCGCGGAAGTGCAGGCCCTCACGTCCCGAATCCGCGCGACCTTCGAGCGAATTTTCGCGGCTTCTGCGGGAGACGGTCGGTGGGCACGCGCAGACGCAGGGAGTGCTTGAGGACTATCGGCGTCTGATCAAAACCCACGAGTTCTGTACTCTCAAGACGACCGGAGTCGAGCATGCCTACCGCCGGCTCCGAATGCGGGCGGTTATTACAGGCCCTACCGTCCGGCACGATGGTACTGGGCAACCCCGAGCCGGCGAGGGGAGTTGAAGTGACAGGCGAGACGCCTGTCCTACGCTGTCACTCCGTGCGGGCCTCGACGCTGTGACGGTGGGCGGTGAGGCCTTCCGTGGTGGCGAGCGTGGCGATGTCGGCGGCGATGTCGGCGAGATCCTGCGGGGCGAGGCGGATCACGCTGCCGCCGCGCAGGAAGGAGTTGGCCGAGAGGCCCTCGGCGAAGCGGGCCGTGCCGCCCGTGGGGAGCACGTGCGACGGGCCGGCGGCGTAGTCGCCCGCGGCCACGGGGCTCGAGGGGCCGAGGAACACGGCGCCGGCGTGGCGGATCGTGCGCAGCGTGGCCTCGGGGTCGGCCGTGTCGATGGAGAGGTGCTCGGCCGCCAGTTCGTCGGCGAGCGCGGCCGATTCGGCATCGCTCCGCGTGACGACGATGGCGCTGAAGCGCGTGAGGCTGTCGCGCGTGAGGTCGGCGCGGTCTAGCTTTGCAAGCTGGTCCGCGAGTGCCTCGGCCACGCGGTCGGCGAGCGTTGCATCGGCCGTGAGCAGGATCGCCGAGCCGGGGGAGTGCTCCGCCTGGGCGAGCATGTCGGCGGCGATGCAGCCGGGGCGGCCGGAAGCGTCCGCTACGATCACGATCTCGCTTGGGCCGGCGATCGAGTCGATCGCCACGTCGCCGTAGACGTGCTCCTTCGCGAGGGCCACGAACAGGTTGCCGGGGCCCACGATCTTGTCGACGCGGGGGATGCCCTCGACGCCGTAGGCGAGCGCGGCCACGGCCTGCGCGCCACCGGCCCGCACCACGGTCGTGATGCCGAGCTCGTGGCAGGTGGCGAGGACGTGGGCGTTTTCCGACCCAAACTTCGTGGGCGGGGCCACGACCACGATCTCACGAACTCCCGCCACTTGGGCGGGCACGACGGTCATGAGGAGCGTCGAGGGATACGCTGCTGCACCGCCGGGCACGCATACGCCCACGCGGTCGAGCGGGAGATAGCGCTGGCGGAGCGCGCCGCCCCTGGGGAGCGGCACCTCTACGTCGCGGCAGAGCAAGGCCCGCTGAAACAGATCAACGCGGGCCCGGATCCGGCGCACAGCTTCGAGAAATCCTGGCTCCACCGCGCGGTGGGCCGCGACGAGCGCGGCGGCGGGCACCAGGAGCGTGTCGGCCGTCACCTCGGCGCGGTCGATCCGCCGCGTATAGTCGAGGAGCGCGGCCAGGCCTTGCTCGCGCACGTCTGAGCAGATCTTTTCCACCACCTGCCGCGGCGTGAGCGGCTCGCCGAACACGTCGATCGTGCGCTGCCGCCCGGCAGGGCTCACGAGGTCGCCCTGCGAGGCGAGCGTCCGCCGCAGGGCGTCGAGCCGAGCGCGGCCGTCGGCGGAGGCGAGATCGATGCGTGGGCAGAGCGAAGATGTGGGTGACGACATGATCCGACCAAGAATACACGCCGACGGCATGGGGGACAGGCTTGCATGTGGGGCAAGCGTCTCGCTTGCCAAGAGTTGAGGCGGCATTGGCCACCGGGACGGTTGCCCCACCTTCAACGGCGGTCCGCCACCAGCACGTCGCCCTGCACATGCCGCGCCCAGCGGGCCGCAATCCAATTGCCTTCGTCGGCGGCTGCGTCGGCGCCATAGAAGATGCCGGCGAGGAGGGCGTGGCTCCGTTCGGCGAGGAGCGACGGCGCCCCGAGCGGGCGGTCTCCAAACGCGGGATCGGGCGGGAGCCGCTCCGCGACCTGAGCGGGCGGGCCCGCCTCCGCGAGCCGACCGTCGATCACCACGGCCCGTTTCACTGCCGCTGCGGCGTCGTCGTCTCGCTCGAGAGCGGTGAGCACGATCGCCTGCCGCAGAAACGTGTCCGGCTGGTCGGCGGCGATCTTTTCGGCGCGGCGATACGCGTCGAGCGCCGGCTGCAGTTTCGCGCGATCGTTCACCGCGGCCCGCAGATGCCGGTCGCCCACCGCCACGAGCCTGGCCGCCCGGGCGCGTGCCGCAGGATTGCTCACCCGCACGGCGCTCGCATCCCGCGCTGCGAACTGCCGCACGTTCACAGCCGGGCCGCGGCCGATCTGGATGACCGTCGTGCCACCGCGGGCTCCGAGGCCCAGAAATGGAAACACGCCGACGGGACCGTAGACGGGCGCAAACGCGCCGGGATAGCAGTTGAACGTGGGCGTGAACAGGACGGGGGAATAGGGATACCAGCCACACATCGGCGCGGGCACGAAGCAGGGCGCGATTGACCCGCTCCACAGGCCGGGCGACGCCCATCCGAAGCTGCGATACCGCGAGACGCCGAAGCCGAACCCGAATCCACCAAAGCCCCAGCCCCGATCGCAGAACGAGCGATACGAACAGCCGCCGATCCACGGCACCGCGCACGGCGTGCAGCACGGGTCGCAGACCGCCGCCTCCCAACCGCAGTGCCACGCGAAGGCCGGATCAGCCCCGAGAGCGCCGGCGACGAGGGCGGCGGCGAGCAGCGCCCGCACGCCTCCACGCCGCGTTGGCTTGCGAGCACATGCCGAGGTGACTGTCGTGTACATTTCTGCCTCCTGCGACGTCCTCATTGTATAGTTTTCCTGCCGTGAACAGCGAGCCTGCGGTGCAGCCGAAAAAAACCGGGCCTGACCGATGAAAGCCAGGCGCGTTCGCCACGTCTCCCCTCCCCGGCTCGGGCTCGGCTCCGGATCCGGTGCTCGCCTGTCCTCCCGCCTTGCCCGCTTGGGCACGCCGGCCCGAATCCAGGATTTCGTCAACTCGCTCGGCTGGAACTTTGAAAAAACGGGGTCGACAGGAAGGAGCGTCGCCGAGGCACTCCGGCACGGCACCGCGCATTGCGTGGAAGCGGCGTTCGTGGCCGCTTACGCGCTCTGGGTCGCAGGGGAGCCGCCGCTCGTGATGGACATGGGCGCCGCCCGTGGCGACGTCGATCACGTGGTGGCCCTGTTTCGTCGCGGCCGCTGCTGGGGAGCGATCTCGAAGAGCAACAGCCCGTTCCTCCGCTACCGCGACCCAATCTACCGCTCGCTCCGCGAACTCGCGCTCTCCTTCTTTCCGCAATACGTGAAGCGGCGTCGCAAGACGCTCCGCACCTATTCCGTGGCAGTCGACCTCCGTCGCTTCGACCCCGCGTTGTGGGTGACGCATTCGGGCTTTTGCCACGAGGTGATCGACGCGCTCACGGCGGCCCGCCACTTCTCTCTCCTGCCGGCACGCGGCGAAGCGCTGCTGCGACCGATCGACGAGATCGAAGCC
>CAZDTC010000248.1:0-4153 GCA_964508125.1 uncultured Candidatus Kuenenia sp. | reverse complement strand
ATGATCGTCGACCTCGTCCGCAACGACCTGGGCCGGGTGTGCGTCCCCGAGAGCGTGAAGGTCGAGGCCCTCTGCCGGCTCGAACGCTACCGCTACGTGCAGCACCTCGTGTCGATCGTGGCCGGCCGGCTGCGGCGCGGGCTCGGCGCGCTCGACGCCCTCGAGGCGGCGCTCCCCGGCGGCAGCGTGACGGGCGCCCCCAAGCACCGCGCCTGCGAGATCATCGCCGAGCTCGAGGGTTTTTCCCGCGGGGCCTACTGCGGATCGCTCGGCTATCTGGGCTTCGACGGCTCGGCCGACTTCAATCTCCTGATCCGTACGTTCGTGGCCGCCGACGGGCTCGTCACGTTCGCGGCCGGCGGCGGGATCACGGCGGCGAGCGATCCCGCTGCCGAGCATGCCGAGTCGCTCCACAAGGCGGAGGGGATGCTCCGCGTGCTCGACTCATTCGGCGGGGAGAAGCCATGATCCTCGTCCTCGACAACCGCGACAGCTTCGTGTTCAACCTCGCCCGCTACATCGAGCTGCTCGGCGTGGAGACGGCCGTGCACTCGAGCCACGCGCTCGACGTGGCCACGATCGCCCGCCTCGTCCCGCGGGCAATCGTGATCTCGCCCGGCCCATGCACGCCGACGGAGGCGGGCTGCTCGCTCGCCGCCGTGCAGGCCTTCCGCGGCCGCGTGCCGATCCTCGGCGTGTGCCTCGGCCACCAGGCGATCGCCGCCGCGCTCGGCGGGCGGATCATCCGCGCCCGCGAGCCCGTGCACGGGCGCACGAGCCGCGTGTTCCACGACGCGGTGAACCTGTTCGCCGGGATCGAGAGCCCGATGACGGCCGCCCGCTACCACTCGCTCGTCGTCGACCCGGCCGCACTGCCGCCGGGCCTGGCGGTGACGGCCCGCGACGACGAGGGCACGATCATGGCGGTGGAGCACGCGGCCGACCGCCTCTGGGGAGTCCAGTTCCACCCCGAATCGATCCTCACCGACCACGGCTTCCGCCTGCTCGCCAACTTCCTCGACCTGGCCGGCATCCCGCACCGCGCCGACATTCCCACGATCGAATCCCAACGCACCGCGCTGCCGCCGGATGCGTCGCAGCCCGACCGCGTCGTGACGTTTTGAGGTTGCCGATGCGCTGCGAACTTCCGGCTCCGAATACGGGTCATTATCACCCGCCTCAACGTCCGGCGACGGGACATGGGGCGCCCGAAGCCGGCGCGCAACAGTTGCCTGGCAAGCGGGACGCTTGCCCCACGGTCACGCGCGGCGGAAGCCGCCGTTGACGTTCACGACTTGGCCGGTCATGAAGGCGGCGTCGGGGCCCACGAGCCAGCGGATCGCCGCGGCGACGTCTTCGGGCGTGCCCCAGCGGCCGAGCATGCTTTCGCGCACGGCCCGCTTCTGCCAGGCTTCGCTGGCGCCCTCGCCCCACGACGTCTTGATCCAGCCGGGAGCGACGCAGTTGACGCGCACCTGCGGCGCGAGTGACCGGGCCAGGCTCTTCGAGAAGGCCATCACGGCGCCCTTCGAGGCGGCGAACAGCTCGCCGCTGTCGCCCTCCATGCCGGCGTCGGCCTGATCCCAGCCGACCGTCACGATCGTGCCGCCGCCCCGCCCGGCCATCCAGCGGCCGAGCGCTCGCGCGAGGTGCATCGTGGCCACCACGTCCACCGCGAGCAGCTGCTCGAGCTTTTTTTCAAACGGCCATTTGGCCGGTGGGCCCGTGAGCACGTCGGCCCCCGCGACGAGCGCCACGATGCTCACCTCCGGCAGCCGCGCCTCGACATCCTGCGCGAGCCCGGCCACGGCCTCTGGCGCAGCGAGATCGGCGAGAAACGTGCCGGCGTGGCGATCGCCCAGAAGTACTGCCACCTCGGCCGCGTGGCTGGCCGAGCGGCCATGAAGGGCGACGCGGGCTCCGGCAGCGGCGAGCTCGAGAGCCACGAACCGACCGATGCCGCTCGTCGAGCCCGTCACGAGCGCCGTGCGTCCTGCGAGTTCGCTCATCGGCCGGTCCGCCATGCGACGTCGGCCGTCGCGACCGGCAGCTCGTAGCAGGCCGCCTCCTCGGCATTGCGCACGAGCAGCCGCCGGCCGGCGAGGCAGAGGGTGTTCCACGTCTGGCCCGAAAGGGCTGCGATACGGCCGCGCACGGTGTGCTTCGCCGGCGACGCATCCACGAGCACCACCTCGCCCGGCTCCGACTGCACGAGCAGGAAAGCGCCCACACGGAGCACCTGCCCCTGCCCGTAGCGGCCGCCCTTCCACATGCGCCTGCCATCGGAGAGCCGCACGCATTCCAGGATTCCATCGGAAAGCCCGTAGGCGTGCCCCTCGTGGATTGCCACGTTCGTGAACTTCGTCTTCAGGCTCCCCGCCTCACGCCACACCTCGCGGAGCGTCCACGGCTGGGCGCTCTCGTCGGCAAGCTCGAACACCGCCGCCCCGATGCCGTAGCCCTTCGAGATGAAGACGCGCCGATCGTCGATCACGACGGCCTGCGAGCAGGTCGCGTCGGAATTCGAATGGCCCGGCCAGGGAAACTGCCAGATCACCGCCTGCGTCGCCGGGTCATAGGCCACGACGCGTGCCTCGTTGACGCTCACGATCGCCTCGCGGCCGCCGAGCATGGCGAGATACGGAGTCGTGAAGCTGATTTGCTCGTCGCCGGCGGTCCAGCGCCGTTCTCCCGTGGCCCGGTCGTAGGCCGCGAGCGAGACGAAGCCGGCGTCCGCGCCGCGCGGTCCGCCCGCCGGCACGACCACGACGTCGGCCATCACGAGCGGCGAGCCCGCCCGGCCCCAGGCCACGGCCGCCGCATGAGCCGCCGGATCGATGCCAAGATCGGCGAGCACGTCTTTCTTCCAGAGCACGCGGCCCGTCGCGCCGTCGATCGCGTGCAGCCAGCCCGTGGCACCGGTGGAATACACCACGCCGTCGCGGATCGTGGGCGTGGAACGCGGGCCCACGCCGCCGAGCACCGTCTCGTGGCGGGCGGGCACACTCACCGCCCACTCCGGCGCGCCTGTGCCGATTGCGTAGCAGGCCACGATCTCGTCGTCGCTCCGCTGCTCGAGCGTCACGGCATGGTCGCCACAGGTCGCGAATCCGCTCCAGCCGGCGCCGATCGGCCGCCGCCAGAGTTCCCGCGGCGGCCGGGCCACCCAGTCGGGATCAAGCGCGGGCCCATCGAGGCTGCAGTTGCCGCCGGGCCCGAGGAACCGCGGAAAGTCAGCGCCCGTCGCTTCCCATGCAGGCGCGGAGATCGCCGGGTCGCCGGCGGGCGCGGTCGCCTGTGGGACCACAGCGGGCGCGACCACTGGCCGGGCCTCGAGCCGCCGGTCGCGGGCCGGCGCCCACCGCCAGGTGAACTCCGGCACGAGGTCGCCCGACACCCGCTCGATCCGCAGCGTGCCTGCCGCGACAACGACGAGCCCGAGCAGGCCGCCAAACACCATCTGCTTGAGCCACGTGGGATGCCCGCTCTCGCGCACGAACCACACGAGCAGCGACATGAGCGCCGCAAACGCGAGGATCAGCGTGATGATGTTTCGCACCGCCTGATCGACGATGCTCCCCACCACCGATTCGAGCAGGCCGGCCCGCACGAGCACGGTGGCGGTGGCCAGCGACGCGAGCGACACGAGCACCCGCCGGGGGGGCCAGAGCGGGCGGGGTGCGGCGGCGGCGATCGTGCGGGAACGCTTCGATGGGCGCATGACACACTTTCGACGAGGGGCGAGGTGCGGGATCGACCGATGTGAACGTCGACCGTGCGGAGTCTAGCGGTCGTGCCGCGCAATCGTCCAACCTCGACGCGTGCGCGCCGGGCCTTTGCTTGTGGGCCTCTTCGGGCTCGACTAGACTCGCTTTTCGAGGCGACTTCCGCCCCGTTTCATTCCGCCCGCGGACCGCATGCTCAAGACGCCACAGCCCGACTCCGCCGCAGGCACCGCGCAGGTCTCCGGCGCCGCCCCGGCCTCCGTCGGCCCCTCCACCGCCGCCGTCCATGCGGGCGAGGCCCGCCAGAAGGCGGAGCACGCGATCACCGACCCGATCTTCGCCTCGAGCACCTACACGTTCGCCGACACGCAGGCGATCGTCGACTTCATCGAGGAGGAGCATCCGCGCGAGGAGTATGGCCGCTACGG
>CAZDTC010000247.1:0-4156 GCA_964508125.1 uncultured Candidatus Kuenenia sp. | reverse complement strand
CAGGTTTTCATTGACGCTGCCGAGGCCGTAGTTCACCCACGAGCCGAGGCACGGGGCGCCGCTCTGGATCTTGCCGGAGTTCATCTGCAGCATCGCCGAGCCGTGGATCGGCGAGTCGGCCGTCATCGAGTGGAGAAACGCGATGTCGTCGACATGCGTCGCGATGTGCGGAAAAAGGTCGCTCACCCACTTGCCGCACTGGCCGTGCTGCGAAAATTTCCACTTGGGCCCCACCACGCGGCTCTCGCTCCGCTCGCCGCCCCGGCCCTTCGTCTTCACCTTGATCGTCCGGCCGTCGAGCGGATAGAGCGCGGGCTTGTAATCGAAGGTGTCGACGTGGCTCGGACCGCCATACATGAAGAGGAAGATCACGCTCTTCGCCTTGGGAGCGAACATCGGTGGCTTGGCGGCCAGCGGATTGGCGAAGGGAATGCCCGTGGCGGCATGCGTTTGCCGGGCGAAGAACCCGCCGTCGAGCAGGCCGGCGAGCGCCAGCCCCGTGAAGGAGCCACCGGCCTCCCAGAAGAACTCGCGCCGGGTGCGGTGGCAGAAAGAGCCGTGGGACGACGCGGGGTTTTTTCTCATGGCGGGGGTCGCTGGAGGACAATCAGTCGAGGTAGACGAATTCGTTGAGGTTCAACACCATCAGGCAAAACAGTTCGACCGCGCGGCTGGGCCCGATCCCGTCCTGATCCTCGAGCGCGTCGACGAGAGTGACGCCTCTCGTCACCTCTTCGTCTCGAGCCGGCCGGACGAGCGCGATCTCGAGGGCGCGCCGGACGATCGCGGCGGTGTCGACGTCGGCCGAGGCGCCGGGCTGGGTGGTCGCCGCGAGCACCTCGCGCCGCACGCGATCGGCGAGCACGCGGGCCTGCGTGTGCAGAAACTGGCCGTTCATCATGCCGAGCGCCTGCGTCGGCTGCGTGGTCACGAATCGCACCGGGCACGAGGCATCGGTGTCGGCGGCATCGAAGTCGGCAACGATCGGCGTGATCAGCGACCGCTTCACGTGCGCGTAGATCGTGCGCCGGGCCTGCTCCTCGGGCGGCGAGGTGCCCCAGCCGTCGCCCGGTTTCGATTGCCCCGCCATCACCTCCTTGGGGATCTCCGGGTAGACGCCGGGGCCGAACATCTTCGGGTTGAACGCGCCGCTCGCCACGTGGATAGAGTCGCGGATCTCCTCGGCCGTGAGCCGGCGCATGTCGAACCTCCAAAAGGCGTCGTTGAGCGGGTCGCGTGCGAGGGCGTCGTCGTGCGCCGCAGACGACGCTTGGTAGGCGTCGGACAAGAGAATCAACTTGTGGAAGGGCTTGAGCCGCCAGCCGTTGGCGACGAGTTCCGCGGCGAGCCAGTCCAGCAGTTCCGGGTGGGTCGGCGGATCGGCGGCGAAGCCGAAGTTGTTGGGACTGCGCACGATCCCGCGGCCGAAGTGGTGTTGCCAGATCCGGTTGGCCATCACCCGCGCGGTGAGCGGGTTTTCGGGAGAGGCAATCCACTTGGCGAGCGCCGTGCGCCGACCGGTGGTCTTGGCGTCGACGGGGAGGGAAGGGATTTCCGGCTTTGGAGCCCGGAGCACCGCTGGAAACGCGGGCTCGACCCGGTTTTCAGGCGTCCGTTCGGCGCGCGGATCGCCCCGGTGGAACACGTGGGTCGGCGTGGATTCGTTGCCGTATTCGGATACGACGAGCGCCTTCGCAATCCCGGCGTGTTCCTCATCGAGTTCCTTCAAGCGACTCTTGAGTGCGGCCAGGTCGGCCTTCGCCAGGTCGTCGCGCGTGTGGTCGCCCTGCTCCTGGATGCGTTTCTCGACTGCAGCGATGTCACGGCGGGCTTCCTGCCGGCGCCGGTCGAGATCCTCGGCGCGCTGGCGAGCCTCCTCGCCCGACATCGCGTTGGTCGCGATCGGCCGCTCGATGAATGCCGCGCTCATGTGCCGGTCGCCCATGGGCGTGATGGCATGGAAAAACGCGAGCAGGGAGTAGTAGTCGCGCTGCGGCAGCGGATCGATCTTGTGGTCGTGGCAGCGGGCGCAGCCGATCGTGAGCCCGAGGAAGGTCTGGCCTGTCGTGGAGACGATGTCGTCGAGCCAGTCATAGCGGGCCTGTTCTTGGTCGGCGGGTTCGTCGTCCCAGATGCCGAGGCGGTAGTAGCCCGTCGCGATCAGATCGTCGGGCGAGGGCTCGGGCAGCTCGTCGCCGGCGAGTTGCTCGAGGACGAAGCGGTCGTAGGGCTTGTCGTCGTTGAACGAACGGATCACGTAATCACGATACCGCCAGGCGTGCGGCTTGCTGCCATCGCGCTCGAAGGAGTTGGTCTCGGCGAAGCGGACGAGGTCGAGCCAGTGACGGGCCCACTGCTCCCCGTAGTGCGGCGAAGCGAGGAGCCGATCCACGACCCTTTCCCACGCGCGCGGCGACTCGTCGGCGAGAAAGTCGCGGACGTCCTGCTCGGAGGGAGGCAGGCCGGTGACGTCGTACGTGGCCCGGCGCAGGAGCGCGAGTTTCTCGGCAGGCTTTGGCACCGGGAGGCCGCGATGCTCGAGCCCGGCGCGGATGAAGGCGTCGATGGGGTTTTGATCGCCTACCACCGCGGGCACGGCGGGCCGCACGAGCGTTTGGAACGCCCAGTGCTCCTTCCACTCGGCGCCTTCGTCGATCCAGCGCGTGATGGAGGCGATTTGGGCGGCCGTGAGCCGCGGGCCTTCGGGCGGCATCTGCACGTCGGGATCGGTCGACGTGATGCGGGCGAGGATCTCGCTCTCCGCCGCCTTGCCCGGCACGATCGCCCGGCTGCCACTGGCGAGCAGGCGGAAGGCTCCGGCCGCGTCGTCGAGGCGGAGGCCTGATTCCTGCGTGTCGGGCCCGTGACAGGCAACGCACCGTTTCGCCAGGAGCGGCTGGACATCGCGCGAGAAGTCGATGCGTTCGTCGGCTGCGGGCGCGACGAGGCAGGGCGCCAGCAGCGCAGCCAGCGCTGCGGTAGCCGCAACACGCTGCCGAGCACGGTGGCGATGCCCGAGGGATCGCATGGAAAACCTCACAAGCCAAAATTCTAAGCGACGTTTACAAACGTTCAATCTCGATGTAGACCGAAGTGATTCGCTGTTTGCGCCATCCGGAGGATCGCCGTGGCCGCGACGAGTAATCGCACCGAGTCGACGCTGCTCCGCCGGATCAACGAGCGGCGGTTGCTCGAAGCGATCCAGCAGCACGGCCCTTCGTCGCGGGCGATGCTCACGCGCGTCGCCGGGATCATGCGTCATCTCACGAGCGCCCGCGCCCCGTCGTTGCGCTAGCGGTTCACACTCAACCCTTCCGAGGAACCGATCTTTTGTCACACCCCTCCACGCGACCGCCGTTTTCACTCGCCGGCCAGGTGGCCCTCGTCACAGGTTCGTCGGCCGGGCTCGGCCGGGCGATGGCGAAGTGCCTCGGCCTCGCCGGGGCGAAGGTGGCCATCAACTACGCCAACTCCAAGCCCCGGGCCGAGGAGGCCTTTGCCGAACTCCGCGCCGCGGGCGTCACCGCCGAGGTGTTTCCAGCCGATGTCACCTGCGAGCGGGCAATCGACGGGATGTTTACGGCGATCGAGGCGGCGCTCGGGCCGGTCGACATCGTGATCGTCAACGCCACGTCGCCGCAGCCCCTCAAGCCGATCGAGGAGTACGACTGGGCCTTCCATCAACAAATGCTCGACTTCTTCGTGAAGAGCCCGTATCTGCTCGCCCGCCGGGCGCTGCCTGGCATGAAAGAGCGCGGGCATGGCAGGATCATCAACGTCACGAGCGAAGTCTTCCTCCTCGGCACCGCACCGTTTTCCGCCTACGTCGCCGCCAAGGGCGGGCAGACGGGCTGGTCGCGCAGCATGTGCCATGAGTTGGCCCCGTTCGGGATCACGGTCAACATGATCGCCCCTGGCTGGATTCCGGTGGAGCGGCATGCAAACGATCCGCAGGCCGAGAAGGATGCCTACCTGGCGACGATTCCCGCGGGCCGCTGGGGCACGCCTGATGACGTGGGCTGGGCTGCCGTGTATCTCGCCAGCCGCGAGGCCGGCTTCGTGACGGGGCAGACGATCGCCGTCAACGGCGGCAGGTCCTGCGGGTGAGGCCCAGCGAAGCTGCGTGGCGTTGCGAGCCGAGGCGATACGCGCGGTC
>CAZDTC010000246.1:0-4165 GCA_964508125.1 uncultured Candidatus Kuenenia sp. | reverse complement strand
TGCCCGAGAATTCGGCGATCGCGTCGCCGTCGCCGGTGGGCGTGAGGAAGCTGTCGTGCTTCTCGGCGGTGATCCCGGTGAGCGGATAGAAGACGTGGGCGTAGTGCGTGGCCCCCTTCTCGATCGCCCAGTCCTTCATGGCGAGCGCCACGGCGTCGGCGATCGAGGGATCGATCGGCTTGCCCTGCTTGATCGTCGCCTGAAGAGCCTTGTAAACGCTCTTCGGCAGCCGATCCTTCATCACGGCGTCGCTGAACACGTTGGCGCCGAAGATCTCGCTTGTCGGCGTCTCGCGGAAGTTCCACGCATGACCGTTGGACTTGTAGTTGTTGATGGCGGAAATGGCATTGGCACGGGCGGTGGTCATGACGAGGTCCTTCTACGTTGAGGCGCGCAGGATGCGTGCCGGAGAAAAGGGGTGGCGGGATGGTCGACCGCACCACAGCCAGAAGGAAGATTTCTGCGGGGCGGGCAGACGCTTCGTGTCACGTCGCAAGGTAGCGGCGCGGCAAGGCCAGTTCAAGTAGCCGCCCGCACCCGGCCTACCGCGAGACGGTGGCCCGAGGCTGGGACCGCAGCGCCGGCCGCGGCGTCGATCGCCGGGCGGCCTCGAGCGCCGTCTCGATGAACGGGTCGGCCGCCGCTGGTCCCGCGGTACCCACGAGAGCCACGCCTCCGACGGGCCGGGCAACGGTGTGCACCTTCAGGTGCGGCTCGACGCCCACGCCGCTGTAGGGGTGCCCGTTCGGGGAGTAGAACTTCGCCGTCGTCAGCCGCATCCCCACGCCGCCTGACTCCAGCGGAAAGATTCCCTGGATCGATCCCTTGCCGTAGCTGCGGGCACCCACGATCGTCCCGCGACCGTGGTCGCGGATCGCGCCGGCGAAAATCTCGCTCGAACTGGCCGATTCACCGTCGATCACCACCACAAGCGGCATTCGCCAGGTGCCGGGGCGGCTGGCTGTGTAGTTGAAGTCTTCCTCGGGGCTGCGGCCCCGGGTGGCGACAACGAGCCCCCGCTCCAGGAACAGATCGGCCACGTCAACGGCCGCCGAAAGCAGTCCGCCCGGATTCCCACGCAGGTCGACGACCAGCGATCGCATTCCGGCGGCATCGAGCCGACGAAGGGCCGTCTCGAGGTCGGCGGCCGTGGTCTTCTGGAAGGAACTGATCTTGAGATATGCCACGCCGGCGGCCGGGTCGAGAAGTTTCGCGTCTTCGATGCTGGGCACCTCGACGTGCTCACGCCGCACCGTCACGGCCCGCGCCGGAGCCGGGCCGCGGAGCACGGCGAGCGTCACCATCGAGCCGGGCGGGCCCTGCAGGAGCTGGGCGGCCTGGTCGACGCCCATCCCGCCGAGCGACTGCCCGCCCACGCCCACGAGGTGGTCGCCCGGGCGGATCCCGGCCCGCTGGGCGGGGCTGCCCGCGATGACATGCACGACGAGCAGGCCGTCGGTCGCTGATTTGAGTTCCACCCCGAGCCCTACGAAGTTGCCCTCGATCTGGGCGTAGAGGTCGTCGAGTTGGCCCGTGGTCAGGAAGGCGGAGTATTCGTCGAGGCTGCCCATGGCGGCGGCCGTCATCTCGAGAAGCGTCACGGCCTGCGGCACGCCGAGCGTCGTCTGGGCGATGCTCGCGACCCAAACGCCGAACGTTTCGGCCTCGGATTGCGAGCCGATGGAGCGACCGGCTGCGAGGCGGGCGATCTGCTCGCGGTAGGCCTGTCGCGCCGCGGCATCGGCGGCGGCGAGGTGCTGCGCTGCGAACACCGGCTCGTCGATGGCCACGTCCATCGCCAACATCCCGCGCGAGACGATGTGGGCGAAGTTTGGGGCCTCGACATGATGGGACGCGATCCGGGCGAGCACTTCCGCATACAGCCGACGGGCGTCCGACTCCGCGACCTTCCTGAGTTGGACACGGTAGGCCGTCTCGGTGTGACGGCGCGTCACGTCGCAGTGGATCTTCGCGAGGTCATACCGCTGCTGGAGGTCGGGGGCGAGATGACCCTTCCGGGCAGCCGACTCGCAGGCGGCTACAACTTCGGCCCACCGGCCCTGCTTCTCGAGGAGCGTGGTCTTGGCGGCCAGATCCTCGTGCGAATCGACGCCTTGCCCCGCGGCAGGGGCTGTCCAGCCGAGTGCCGGCTCGCCTGCAACCCCGCGGTCAACGATCCCGACCGCCACGGCCCAGAAGAGCGCCAGGCAGGGTAGAAAGCCGCCCCGCATCGGGCGGTTCGGACACGTCGAGGGGCTGACGACGTTCACCAGGGCGATCCGTTCGCGTATGGCCGCATCCTGTCGCGGCGGACTGCGGTTTCTCCGTCAACCGCCTGCGATTATGGATCACGATTTCCACGCGGGCAAAAAACGGGAATGGGCCGACGCGGATTTTCCGCCGGCGGCACCGGACAATTGGAATCACCCGCAGCTTTTGCCAGATCGCAGGCGGCACGTCCCGCACGACCCCGTCGCCAGACCGCCGAGGTAGACTTAAAACCATGGTTCTCCCGCCGCCGTGTTCCGACGATCCCCCGGCCCCTGATCCCGCGCCCACCCAGGTGCTGCTCGACCGCGTCCGCGATGGGGACGAGGCGGCGCTCAACGGCCTCCTCGCCAGGCACCGCGACGCGATCCGGCGCATGATCGATCGCCGCATGGATCGCGTGATCCAGCACCGCGTCGATGCCAGCGACATTGTGCAGGACGTGCTGCTCGAGGCGAACCGCCGGCTCGGCGACTATCTCGCCAACCCCACGATGCCCTTCCGCCTCTGGCTAAGCCACATGGCCCGCGACCGGCTGATCGACGCCCACCGCCGGCACCGCGTCGCCGCCAGCCGGAGCGTGGATCGCGAGGTGTCGCTCGCCGCCCCAGGCACCGGCGACGATCATTCGCGCGACGACGCAGTCGGCCAGATCGGCGATCGCGAACTCACGCCGGCCGCCGCCGCAACCTGGCACGAACTCGAGCGGCGGTTCGCCGCGGCCGTCGAGCAGCTCGACGAAGCCGATCGGGAGATCGTGCTCCTGCGCCACTTCGAGCACCTTTCCACGGCCGATGCAGCGGCGGCGCTCGGGCTCTCGAAGCCCGCCGCCGGGATGCGCTATCTGCGGGCCATGCGCCGGCTCCGGGTGCTGCTCGAAGGGGGAGAATGACCGCCGCCTGCCACCGCCGCCCACGCGCCTATGATGAGGGAAGATTCCCGCCCACCCGCCGGAAGTGACGCCCGCCCACAGACGGCCTCAGCCCGATGAGTTCATCTCGCACACTCGCAATCGAGGCCCCGCTCTCACCCCAGCAGGAAGAGCGACTGTCGGTGCTCGTGGAGGAGCTGTCCGAGGCTCCGCCAGGCGCAGCCCAGGAGCGGCTCGAGGGGCTCGCCTCTGCCCATCCCGACCTCGCCGGCCACCTCCGCGAACTGTTCGCGGCGATGCTCGTGACCGAGGCGGTCGCGGAGCAGTCGACCGTGTTCGATCGCGGTCGTGCTCCGGCCGACGACTCGATCGTGTTCGGCCATGCCGTCACGACGACAGCCCTGCCACGGTTCGTGCCCGGAGTCACCGCCCTGCCGGCGACGCTCGGCGACTACGAACTGATCGAGGAGATCGGCCGGGGTGGCATGGGCGTGGTCTACCGAGCCGAGCAGAAGAGCCTCGGCCGCACCGTGGCGATCAAGATGCTCCTGCGTCGCGATCTCGCGAGCACCGCCGACCTGGCGCGGTTTCGCAGCGAGGCGGAGGCGGCCGCACGGCTCGACCACCCGGGGATCGTGCCGATCTTCGAGGTGGGCGAAACCGACGGCCTGCCTTTCTACAGCATGCGGTTCATCGAGGGCACGACGCTCGCCAAGCAACTGGCCGTCGGCCCGCTGCCGCCGCGCGAGTCCGCAGCGATCCTGGCCCGCGTGGCCGACGCGGTGCAGGCGGCCCACGACCGCGGCGTGCTGCACCGCGACCTGAAGCCCTCGAACATCCTCATCGACGCCTCGGGCCGGCCCCACGTGTCGGACTTCGGCTTGGCCAAGCGGCTCGAAGACGACGCTTCGGTGACGCACACCGGCGCGATTCTCGGCACACCCTGCTACATGTCGCCCGAGCAGGCGGCCGGCAGCCGCGGCGACGTGGGCCCGACGAGCGACGTGTGGAGCCTGGGAGCCATCC
>CAZDTC010000245.1:0-4179 GCA_964508125.1 uncultured Candidatus Kuenenia sp. | reverse complement strand
CCGTCCGAGAGGACGAAGACGGGGGTCATGTACTTGATCGCGATCCGCACCGCCGTGGTCACCGCCCCGCGCGCCGCGTATTCCCGCAGGTAGAGGGCCGCGAGCACGCCGAAGGGAGCCACGAGCAGGGCCATGATCAGCGTCATCGCCACCGTGCCCCAGATCGCGGGAAACACGCCGCCGGCGCTGTTGGCCTCGCGCGGGTCGTCGGTGAGAAACTCCCACCAGCGCGAGCCGTAGACGCCGAGCTTGCCGGCGGCCGAGAGTCGATTCGGTTGCCACGCCCGCACGATCGTATCGAGCGGCAGCGTCCGCTTCTCGCCGCCCGCCGCCTCGAACTCGAGCCCCCAGCCGGCATTCTCACCGCGCAGCCGCGCGGTCTCCGCGTCGAGCGCCGCCGACCGCTCTTGCATCCGCGCCGCCACCGCCCGCTCCTCCTCGACCGCCGCGGCAAAGGCCGGGCTGTCGTGGCCCGACCGCAGGTCGGCCTGCACGACGGCCAGCCGCGCTGCCCGCAACTGACGCTGCAGCGCGCCGCGGTCGTGCCGATCGATCCGCTGCGTCTCACGCACCCGCCGCCACACCTCCGGATGGACACGCTCGAACTCCCGCCACGCCTCCCCGGAGCCCTCGGCCACGGTCGTGTCACCATGGACGAGCCTTACCGGCACCCCGTGGAACCGTCCGCCTTCGAGCCGCTCGACCGCTGTGGCCCACTCGGGGCGGGTCGTGCGGGCGACGGCATGGTCGTCGAACCATTCAAAGTGGTTGCCGGTGACCTCGAACGTGGCCGTCTTGAGCAACGTGCGGCTCGTGGCCGCCCGACCATCGACCGCGGGCAGCCGCTCCCTGCCCGCCACCTCGCCAAGGGCCCGCCGGCCGTCGGAGAGCTCGAACTCGACCAGCGGCGCCGGCCAGAACGTGGCCGCTCCGCGAGCGGCGATGAAGGCCAGCAGCCCGGTGATCATGGCAATCGCCAGCGCGAGCGCTCCGCCGGTGAGCCACACGAGCGGCTCGCCGTGGGCGGCGAGGCTCGAGTGGGCCGACCGCAGGCGGCGCGGTGGACGCGCGGTCTCAGAGCTCATGCGCACGCCTCCGAAACCGCTGCCGCACCACCTCGGCCGCCGTGTTCACGATGAACGTCATCCCGAAGAGCACGAGCGCGGCCAGGAACAGCACGCGGTAGTGGGTGCTGCCCCGCGCGGCCTCGGGCAACTCCGTGGCGATCGCCGCCGAGAGTGTCTGAAAACCGTTGAACAGGTTCCAGTCGATGAGGGGCGTGTTGCCTGCGGCCATGAGCACGATCATCGTCTCGCCCACGGCGCGGCCGAGCCCGATCATCACCGCGGAAAACAGCCCGCTCGCCGCCGCCGGCACGATCACCCGCACCGCCGTCTGCCAGGGCGTGGCCCCGGCGCCGAGCGACGCGCTCCGCAGGTGCTCCGGCACGCTCGCGAGGGCGTCGTCGGCGATCGTGAACACCAGCGGAATGATCGCGAAGCTCATGCCGATCGCCACCACGAGCGCATTGCGCTGGACGTAGGTGCCGAACAGGCCGCCGCGGGTGTCGAGCCGCAGCGCATCGAGAAACATCGCCGCCGCGACCGCGATCGCGACGGCCAGCGCGACGCCGACCGCGAACGTGGCGAGCGACGCCGCGGCCGCCTGCGACTGCGACCAGGCGCCGCTGCGCCGCCGGAGCCAAGGGCGGGTGATCCGCCCCGAGGCGATCGCCGCGGCCACCCCGGCCAACGGCAGCAGTGCGATCACCCAGCCACCAAACCCGCTTCCCCCGCGGCCGTCGAGCCAGGCCAGGAAGTCGCCCTGAAACAAGAGCGACTCCACGAATGGGGCGATCGCACCGGCCCCGAGCACGCCCGCGGGCAGCGCCACCAGCGCGATCGCGGCGAACCGCCAGCCGGCGAGGCCATGCCGCCAGCCCGAGGGCAGCAACTGCCAGAGGTGCGCGCCGAGCAGGAGCGCCAGCGGCACCATGAACACGCCGGCGACGAGCGTCGTCGCCAGCGGCTCGAGCAGGGGTGCGAACACGAGCCCGGCCACGAATCCCAGCACCACGCTCGGCAGGCTGGCCATCATCTCGATCAATGGCTTGATCCTGGCCTTCCAGCGCGGATGCATGAATTGGCTCGAGTAAATCGCGGCGAGAATCGCGATCGGGGTCGCGAAGAGCATCGAGTAGAGCGTGGCCTTGAGCGTGCCGAACACCAGCGGCACGAGGCCAAACTTCGACTCGAACGCCTCGTGGCCGGTGGTCTCCCAGGCGTGGACCGGCTCGGGGTAGTTCTCGTACCACACCCGCCCGAAGAGCCCGCCCAGCGAGACCTCGGGATATCGCGCATCGAACCGCCACGTCGACACGCAGCCACCGTCGGCCGCGAGCAGCAGGTTTTCCCGGGGGGCGACAAGCAGACGGTCGATGGCACCGCGATCCACCGGTGGCAAACGGGTTTCAAGCACGACCGTCCCCGCCGTCGTCTGCAGGAGCCGCACCCCACCGGCCGCGTCGGCCACCCCGAGCAGTCGCGACCGGGGCGACGGCACGAGCGCGGTCACCGGCGCAGCCGGCCGCGCCGCGGGAAACGAGCGCGACACCACCATCCTCAGGCCATCGCCGGCCGTGGCGTCCTCGGATCGCGTGGGGAACACGACGCGCACTTCGCCCGTGGACGTTCCCACGGCGAGCGCGTTGCCGCCGAAGAGCCTGGCGACCGCCGTCACTTCCGCCGTTCCGGGAGCGACGTCGAGTGATTCCATCAGCGCGGGCGCCTCGATGTCGCGAATGCCGAAGCGCCGGCATTCCCCGGCGCGGGATATGAGAAACATTTGATCGCCCAGTTCCGACACTCTCACGAACAGCGGCCGGGCGGCCGCCGCGTCGTCCGCAGGCTCGATCGTCGCCCCCGACGACTCGGTGACCACCGCGTCGGTGAGCAGGTTGCGCCGCGTCGACGAGGTCTCGATCCGCACCCGGCCAGCGTCATCGAGGGCGGCCACGAGGGGTCCTCCCGACCGCTCGGTGGCGTCGATGTCGACGATCGGCCCGGCGAGCGCCCGCGAGGGCTCGCCATCCGCCCGGGCGACCACGCTCACCCGGGCGTAGCGGTCGGCTCCGGTGCGCACGATCACCGCGTCACCGACCGCCTTGGCCTGCCCCACGCGCAGGTCGCCAAGCTCCGGCGGCAGATCGGCGGGGGAGAGAAACGCCGACTCGAGCCCGAGGCGGCAGGCCCGAAACGAGCCGTCGGCATACCCCGCGACGCCCTGAAGCGTCCCGGGCCGGATGCGAACGGCGGTCGCTTTGGCGAAGCCCGCGTCGGCCAGCGACCGTTCGAGCATGACAATCCCCGCGCGGGTGTCGAGCACTCGCAGCCGGGGCTCTTCGCCATCGACCACCCACGCCGCGGCCCCGTCGTCGTCGGTGCCGAGCGCACAGAGCGGGCCCGCGCCGCGGGGCAGTGGCGTCGCGCTGTCGAAGGCGATCCGCGCGGGCTGAAAGAGGGGGAGTGCCACCGCGAGCAGGAACACGGCCACGAGCAGCACGGCGATGATCGTGCCGATCCCGCCGAGGGTGATCAGCAGACGCGCGGCCCCATCCCCGGCCCGCACCCACGGATGAGTCGAGCGGCGGCGGGCCCGACCGGTGAAAGTGGTCGTGGAGTGCATGCCAACCCGATCACGGCGACTTGAGGCCCACGCTGTCGAGCGCCCGCTTCGCGATCGGTCCGGTCACCGGCAGATAGCCGTCCTTGAGGACATCCGCCTGGCCTTCCGCACTCAGCACATAGCGGAGGAATTCCCGCCGCAGCGGATCGAGGGCTGAGCCGGGCTTGTAGTTCACGCTCAGATACAGGAACCGCGACAATGGATACTCACCGCTGTAGGCATTCGAGGGTTCGGGCGTTACGGCGGCCGCACCGGCCTTCGCCGCGAGCGGCACAGCCTTCACGTCGGCCGTCTTGTAGCCGATGCCACTGTAGCCGATCGCGAACCTGTCGCTGGCCACCGCCTGGACGACGGCGGAGCTGCCCGGCTGTTCCTTCACGGTCGGCTTGAAGTCGCCCTTGAACAGGGCATGTTCCTTGAAATAGCCATACGTGCCGCTCGTGGCGTTGCGGCCGTAGAGGCTGATCGGCTTGTCTTTCCACTCGCCTTCGAGGC
>CAZDTC010000244.1:0-4203 GCA_964508125.1 uncultured Candidatus Kuenenia sp. | reverse complement strand
TCGCCGTCCTGCTTCGACTTGAAGTAGCCGTCCTTCACGCCCCAGTCGGCGATCGTGCGAGCCACGCGATGCACGAGCTGCTTGACGGAATGCTCCCGCTCCGGGGTATGGATTTCGCCGTAGAAATACTTGCTCACCACCACGTTCGTCGCGAGTTGGCTCCAGGCGGCCGGGATCTCGCAGGCGGGCTGCTCGAAGAGCACCTTGCCGTCTTCGCCCTTGATCGCGGCCGTGCGGAGCTCCCACTCCGTCGTGTCGAACGGGCTCTCGACTTCCACCGGGCAGAACGTCGGCTGGATCGCGAGCGGCTGCCGGGGGGCGTTCCCGCCGGCGGGCGGACTGGCCGAGTCAGAGGATGCCGTGGTCGCGAAGCCTGCGGTGGGTTCGAACGCTGCCATGGGGCGGGAGCTCCTTCCGGGGAAAGTGTCGGTCTGAAAAGTATACTTCCGTATAGTGAATCCACAAACCCTATCGGCCGGCGTGCGGGCCGGGGTTGAGGCGGGCTAGAGACGAGACAGGGCGGAAACCAAGCGATTCGTAGAAAGCAGCTCCTTCTGCATGCTATCGCAAGATGTTGTGGCGGTTTTCCCGCCGACCACTCCATATGGCCGGGGCGTGAATGTAGCGTGAGCGGATGGTGAGTCAAGCACGTTTCGGGGGCCGTGCCGAAACGCCGTAGAAACCCACCGATTGAAGGATGCCGGGGAGCCGCCGGGCATGATAGCACGTTCCACCTGAGGGAGGGGTTGTCGAATCGGCCTCTCGTCTCTCATCCCTCGACGTGCGAAAATATCCGGCTACCGATTGAACGCTGCATCGTTTTCCCGCCCCTTTCACCGAGGAGCTTGCCATGCCCCACCTTCCCCCGCTGCACCACACGCTCGATGGCGTCCGCATTCTCACGCTCGTCGGCGAGGATTACGAGGATCTCGAGCTGTGGTACCCGAAACTCCGGCTCGAAGAGGCCGGGGCCCACGTCACGGTGGCGGGAGCGATGCAGGGCCGCACCTACTCGGGCAAGCATGGCTATCCGTGCACAAGCGACGCGGCGATCGGCGACATGGAGGCGGCTGATTTCCACGGGATCGTGATTCCCGGCGGCTGGATGCCCGACAAGCTACGGCGCGACGAGAAGGTGCTCGATCTCGTGCGCGAGTTTTCGGCCCACGGCAAGCTCGTGGCGGCGATCTGCCACGGGGGCTGGATCCCGATTTCGGCGGGTGTGTATCGCGGCGCGCGCGTGACCGGCAGCCCTGGCATCAAAGACGACCTGATGAACGCCGGAGCGATCTGGGAAGACGCACCGGTGGTCGTGGATCGGCACCACGTGACGAGTCGGAAGCCAGCCGACCTGCCGGCCTTCATGGCCGCGATCGTCGAGCTGCTCGCTGGAGTGGCCGTGGGTTGACGGGAAGGCGCCCGAAGCGGCAGCCGCGGGTGTAGACTGCCGCCATGGCGCGACAAGCACCCCGCCAGGGCGACGACGACATCGAGGCTGTGCAGGCCCGGATCCGCGGGGCCGGTTTGCGCTGCACCGCTGCGCGGCTGGCGGTGATGCAGTATCTGATGTCGGCCAGCGGCCCGCTGACGCATGCGGAAGTGTCGGAGGCCGTCGGGCCCGTCAAGGGGTTCGACCGCGCCACGATCTATCGCAATCTCACCGAGCTCACCGAGGCCGGCCTCGTGTCGCGGGTGGAGCTTGGAGATCATGTCTGGCGGTTCGAGCTCAAGCGGGCCGGCGAGCCACACGCGAAGGGAGACGACCATCCCCACTTTCTCTGCACGAGTTGCGGGGAGGTCTCCTGCCTCGACGACGTCAACGTGGCGATCACGCCGAAGGTGGGCCGTGGCAAAGCCGCGAAGGGACCGGCGCGACCGAAGGCGATCCGCACCGTGAAGGAAGTCCTGCTCAAGGGACAGTGCGGAAAGTGCAGCGACGAGTGAGGCGTGCCCGTGGGGCAACCGTCCCGGTTGCCAATGTGCAGCCTCGACTGCCGGCGAGCGAGACGCTTGCCCCACCGGTCTCAGCCGCCGAGGGCGTCGCGGGCGTTCGTGCAGCACACGGCCGTGACGAGTCCGTCGAGCCAGTCGCGGCGGTCTGGCAGGCGGCCCGTCTCGACGTCGCTGCCGATGAGGTCGCAGAGAATCCGCCGGAAATACTCATGACGTGGATAGGAGAGGAACGACCGCGAGTCGGTCACCATCCCCACGAATCGCGAGAGTAGCCCCAGGTCGGAGAGCATGTCGATCTGGGCCCGCATCCCCCGCTCCTGGTCGAGAAACCACCAGGCGCTGCCCCACTGGATCTTCCCCGGCACGCGGCCGTCCTGGAATGAGCCGGGCAGCGCCGCGAAGAGCGCGTTGTCGGCCGGATTGATGTTGTAGAGGATCGTGCGGCCGAGCGCGTCTTCCGCCGCGAGCCGGCGCAAGAACCGCACGAGCCCCGGCCCCTGCCGGGCGTCGCCCACGGTGTCGCAGCCCGCGTCCGCGCCGAGTGCCCGGGCGAGCTTGGGATTCGGATCGCGAAACGGCCCGAGATGGAGCTGCGTGACGTGGCCCCGGGCATGGTTCCAGCGGGCCACATGGAACACAAGGAACGTGGCGAAGCGAATCGTTTCATCGGCCGTGGCGGCCGTGCCTGCGAGGGCCCGCTTCCAGATGCTCTCCGCCTCGGCGTCGGTGATGTCGGCATCGGCGAGCTGCAGGAGGCCGTGGTCGCTCGCTCGGCAGCCGGCCGCCGCGAATTCGGCATGGCGCTTTTCGAGCGCCACGAGCAGGCCGCGGAGCGTGTCGGCAGAGGCGCCCGCGATTCTCGAGAGCCGATTCACCCACGCTTTGAGTGCCTCGGGCCGATCCACCCGGGCGGCGGCATCGGGCCGAAACGTGGGGACGACGCGGGTTTCGAATCCGGACTTCGCGATCGCCACGTGCCAGTCGAGCGGGTCGGCCGGGTCGTCGGTCGTGCCCACGAGTTCGACGTTCATTCGCTTGAGGATGCCGCGGGCCGTGAGGTCACCGTGGGCGAGCTGCCGGTTGGACTCCTGCCAGACGCGATCCGCCGACGACTCGTCGAGCAACTCCTCGATCCCGAAGTGCCGCCGCAGCTCAAGGTGGGTCCAGTGGAAGAGCGGATTGCGGAGCGTGTGCGGCACGGTGCGGGCCCAGGCCCGGAATTTTTCCTGCGGCGACGCTGCGCCCGTGATGAGGTCTTCGGCCACCCCGTCGGCCCGCATCGCCCGCCACTTGTAGTGATCGCCCGCGAGCCACACGGCATGGAGGTTTTCAAACCGCCGATCCTCGGCGATGTCCTGCGGGCTCAAGTGGCAGTGGTAATCGACGATCGGCTGCCGCGCCGCCACGCGGCGGTAGAGGTCGGCCGCCACGGGGCCCGAAAGCAGGAATGAGTCGTCGCAGAAGGGCATGATTGACGTGCAGGATAGATGATCGACTTGCAGCAGGCCAACCGGCCGCCGGCTCATGTCTTCGAGCCCTCACCGTCGAGAAAACCTCGGCATCAGCCGGCAGGTTTGCGTGGCCACCACCAGGTGAGGTTCGTCCACCACGTCAGCAGCGGCTGGATCCGCCGGTCGGCGTTGCAGCAACGTGCGGAACACGTGCCGGAGCAGCAGCGGCAGACATACTCCACCTTCCGCACGACCGTCGGCACCTCCTCGTCGACCATCTCCCGCTTGATTCTCTTACACCAACGCACGCGGCTCGGGCACTCGCATGGCTCATCGCAGCAACTGGTGCAGCGCGTGCGATCGTGGCACCAGTCGAGGAACCAGGGCTTGGTGGCGCAGCCGGCCACGCAAAGCGGCTCGCACGTCGCGTCGAACTCGGCCTTGGGCCGCTTTTTCGTTCCTGGCTCGCACACGCAGACGGGTGCGAGCCCACACGTCGCGCCGCAGTGCATGCAGGCCGGCTTGCCTTCCTCAGGGCTCTTCTTCTTGTCCTTGTCCTTGTCTTTGGCCTGCGGCTTGTCGTTCGCTTTCGCCTCAGGTTTTTCCGATTGCTTACCCGCGGCTGTTTCCTTGTCGGCCGCCCCGTGGGCGACATGGGGTGTGCCCCAGACGAGGATAACGCCGGCCACGAGGAGAGTCGCGAAGCGGCTGGGCATGACGTGATTCTCCGTGTCGCGTTCAATCAGAAGTCGTAGTCGAACCGCATGCCGTAGGCATCGGTGATGCTGTTGCCGGCACG
>CAZDTC010000243.1:0-4206 GCA_964508125.1 uncultured Candidatus Kuenenia sp. | reverse complement strand
GGCCACCCGCCAGGCAAACAGCGGCCGCGGAAAGAGAATCTCGAATCGGCGGTCGTCGGAGGGTGTCCAGAGGAGCCCGCCGGCTGGCAGGATGTTGACGTCATACCGGTCGAGGTAGATCACGCCGGCGACGATCCGCAGGTTTTCGGTCGCCTCGTAGGCGCCGAAGCCATGGCCGGTGATCCGGAAGGCTTGGGGCGTGTCGTTGACGAAGTCGCTGTACCAGCCCGGGGCGACGGCGAGGTCGACGCCGAATTTCCGGCCTAACTTACTGAGCCAGCGCGCCTGAAGCCAGGCGTCGTAGAGCGAGGCAGGCAATCCGGGATCCATCGGCCCGCTCACTTCGTCGACAAACGTGCCGCCGAAGCCGGGTGTCAAGATGAGCGGCGAGTCGATCGTCGGCGCGGGCAGGCCGATCGTGAGGCTCGTGTCGAGCGTGGTCAGCCCCAGGCCATTCGTGCCGAAACGCGGCAGTTCCGTGGCGGTGAAGATCACCTGCTGGAGGGCGCCCGGCTTCGCACCCGGTGGAAGCTTGCGGCCCGCCGGCGGTTCAAACTCCTGACGTGGCTGGCCCGGCGGCGCCACGTCGTCCGGGAGCAAGGGCTCGGTGAGATCCTGCGGGTCACCAAACGCTGCGAGGCGAATCCGCTCGAACACCCCCTGGTCCACCGGCGGCAACGGCACGACCGCCTCGTCGGCCCGCGCGTGGACCAGCGTGATCTGGAGGAGGATCACGAATGCTCCAGTTATCCGGATCACAGTGATCTGTCACAACTCATGAGAGGACAGGTGCGATACGCCGAAACTGGAGGCGAAGGCATCGACCGTGGAAACCCTTGGCGTTTCCACCGGTCGATGAGCGGAAAATCTAGTAAGCAAGGCCCGCACGGAGCATCAGCGTGTCGCTCAGGCTCTGGTATTGCGGCGGGCCGTCGACGAAGAACAGTTGCCGGGCGAACACGTAGCCCACCTCGAAACTGCCGGCGAGGCCGGTGGGTGTATGGGGCACGAACGCGGTGCCGAGCGAGATGCGGATGTCGGTGTAGTCGAACGGCGAGATCTGACCCGAGCTGCGGCGGAAGGTCCACGCGCCGCCGCCGTACTCGCCGGCGAGGAACCCCCAGACGGAATGCCGGCCGAGTTGCGTGAATCGTCGTGCGGCCTTGGGCGCCGGAAAAAAGATGTCGTAGCGCGAGTTGGCGTCGGGCGTCCACGTGACGCCGATCGCTGGCAGGAGCTTCACGAGGTTGCGGTCGAGGTACACGATGCCCGCCTTGCCCACCATCGTCGGCGTGAGTCGGACCGTGCCGATCGCGCGGCCCATGATGCGCCAGCTCTGCCACACGAGCACGTCCCAATTGGTGAAGATGCCCACGCGCAGGCCGAGCTCGGCCCCAAAGAGCGGCGTCATCTGTGGGTTCCACGCCGTGTCGATGAACACGTCGTAGGTGTTCGGGGGCAGGTCGGCGAGCATGTCGGCGGTGGTCTGCGGCCCATCCCACAGTTGCAGCCCGAAGCCCGGCGTGATGAGCAGCGGCGCCTGGTTGAGGTTCACCTGTGAGTTGCGAAAGAACGGGACGGCGAACGTGGCGGTGGTGTCGAGTTCGTTGACGCCGACGTTCGTGCCCTGGCCGTTGCCAAACAGATAGGCCCAGCTGCCACGAGCCCCCTGGTAGAGCCGCATCGTTTGCTGGAACGTCGAATTTTGCTGGGGATAGCCGGGTGGAAAGAGCGAGTTTGGTGCACCGGCGGGGGCCTGCGTCTGCATCAAGGATGGCGACGCGGTCGAGTAGCCGGGGTAGCCTGGCTGACCGGTGATCGCACTCGGCGCTTGAGATGGAGCCCACGTGCCCGCGGAGGGAAACGCCTGTGCCGCCTGCGGCCCATAGGGGTCCCACGCCGGCGGTGGTGGCGAGAGCGGAGTGCCGAAGGGCCCAGCCTGTGCGAGGCGATCAAGCGACGACGAGGCCGGCGCCGGAAGCGATACGGTCTGGGCGTCGGCGGGAGGCGCACCATCAAGGGCGACGATCGCCACCGACCACGCCAGGATGAGTCGCCACACGCGCACGAAATGGCTCGCCGAAACGGGGATTGGCCAACTCCCGCGCCGCCCGCACGGGTCCGAATATCGGGGGGTACCAGCCGCGGCGCGGCAGGGTCAAGGTCGTAGGGGTGGCCCCGCGGCCACCGCATCCCGCAGAATGCCGGCCTTGCGCGGTTTGCCCCGAGCCGGTCGCCCCACTCTATGATCCCCGACACAATTGACCCGGATGCCCTGCGTGCTCGCGCCGGGATCGCCACGTTCATCCACCTCGCCGAGGCGGATTCGACGATGGACCGAGCCCGGGCCTTCGCCGCCGATCCCGCCTCGCCGCTTCCAGCGGCCGTCGTCGCCGATCGGCAGCTCGCCGGCCGCGGCCGGCGCGGCGCCCGCTGGTGGCAGCCGCCCGGCAGCCTCGCCATGAGCCTCGTGCTCGACGCCGCGGTGGGCGGCGGCGAAGTGCGGCCCATCTGGTCGCTCGCCTGCGGAGTGGCGCTCGCCGAGGCGCTGATGGCCCTCGAGCCCACGCTCGAACCCCGCGTGCGCTGGCCGAACGACATCGAGGTGGAGGGGGCGAAACTCGCCGGCATCCTCGTCGAGAGGGTGGCTGGCGGCCGCGTGATCTTCGGTGTCGGCGTCAACACGACGGGTCGGGCGGCCGAGGCGCCTGCGGGAATCGGCCGGGCCATCGCCACGCTGCCCGATCTCGTGGGTCATCCGCTCCCGCGCCAGCAACTCCTCGAGGCGTTCGTACCCCGCCTGCTCGAGTTGCTCGCCGCGATCGCGAGCGACCCAGACACACTCGCGGCCAGGTATCGCCCGCTGTGCGGCCTCACCGGCCGCGACGTGACGGTGTTTCGAGGGCCGATATCGGGAGACGGGCCCGACCGTATCCATGGTCCATGTCTCGGCATCGATCGCTACGGGGCGCTCGTGATCGACACCACCGCCGGACGGCTGCACCTCGAGTCGGGCAGCCTCACCGACCCGGCCGCGGCATGGCACGGTCCGGCCGACGGTTGACAGTCGCCAACTCGGCCACGACGCATATCTCGCGGCCCCCCGTCGATAACTGCCGGGCCCGCGGCACGTAGCCCCAGGCACCGAACCGCTCCAGCCACCCGGGCAGATCGGCCGCCCGCGACCAGTTCGGCATCTTCAAAGTGGCGATGATGCCGCGGGGCGGCTTTCCCGGGGCCGACAAGACCCGCTCGATCGCATCGAGCGTGCTCGTGGGATCGATGTTCATATCGGCCACCACCCAGTCGAACCCGCGCAGCTGCCGGAGCTTCACGTCGCGCGCCCGCATCCGCCACTGCTCGAACCGCGGATGTGCGGCGACTTCTTGATCGACGATCGCCGGATCGATGCCCGTGACGATGAGCCCCGCCTCGAGAAGCCGCTGGCACGCGCCGCCGGGCGCGGCCCCGAGTTCGACGGCCCGCGCACCCGGCTCGAACGCGATCCCAAACGAGGCGATCGCCTCGTCGAGCTTGAGCCACGCCCGCGATACCTTGCCCGGCGGAAGCACTCCCGGATAGATGCCTCCCGGCAAGCATGCCTCCAGCGAATCGGCGACGTGCCACCCCACCCACCAGCGGTCGGGCGCATCGAGCACGCAATCGAGCACAAGTGCTCCCATCGGGCTTGCACCGCGGGCAGACACGATCGCTTCCTGCCGCGCTGGCTCGAGCGCCGCCACGATCGCAGCGCGGACAGCGTCGGGATCACCCTCTACCCGCGGCTCGCGCCGCCACACGTGGATGTCGTCCCATGCGTGCGAGCCGGCACGGGCCTGCAGCGCTGCGACGAGCGCGGCCGTGTCGTCCCCGACCGCTTGGCCACAGGAGTGGACCACCGTGCGGGCGAACACCAGCCGGTCGAGGTCGGCGGCGGAGGGCGGTTCGCTGCCAGCCCGCAGGCGGAATGTCACCACGCCCCGCCGCCACGCCGCCTTGGCAAGACCGGGCAGGACAACCTGCTGGCGGCCGACGAGCGCAGCCTCGGCTCCTCCCTGGCACGTGGCGAGCAGAAAGTCGCCGGGCGACGGGTGGGCGGCACTCATGAAACAGATGGTAAAGGCCACTTTTGCCCGGCAAAAGCCGCCTCAAAAAATCAGGCCGGCCCGGGCGCCCAAGGGCCCGGGCCGGCCTTTCTCGTCTGAA
>CAZDTC010000242.1:0-4207 GCA_964508125.1 uncultured Candidatus Kuenenia sp. | reverse complement strand
GCGTAACAAACAAAAACAAAAAGGTGCCATCCACCAAATTAGGATAATTTGGGTAAGTCATAGTTCGCTCGTTTATCCAAATTTGGTGGCTGGCACCTTTTCACCACTCCGCAAAACTGCCGTCGGCGTGCCGCCAGATCGGGGGCCGCCAGCGGTGGCCGACGGCCGCCCGCTCGCGCACATATTCCTCGTTGACGTCGATTCCGAGGCCCGGGCCCTCGGGGATCTTCACGAATCCGTCCGCGTAGGAAAACACGCCGGGGTCGGTCACGTAGTCGAGCAGATCGTTCCCCTGGTTGTAGTGGATCCCAAGGCTCTGCTCCTGGATGAAGGCGTTGTAGCAGACGGCGTCGAGCTGCAGGTTGGCAGCGAGCGCGATCGGCCCCAGCGGGCAGTGAAACGCCACGGCCACGTCATAGGCCTCGGCCATGGCCGCGATCTTCCGCGTCTCCGTGATCCCGCCGGCGTGCGACGGGTCGGGCTGGATGATGTCGACGTGGCCCGCCTCCAGGATCGGCTTGAAGTCCCAGCGCGAGCAGAGCCGCTCGCCGAGCGCGATCGGAGCGCTCGTGAGCGGTGCGATCTCGGCGAGCGCCTCGGCATGCTCGCTGAGCACCGGCTCCTCGATGAACATGAGGTGAAACGGCTCGAGCTCCTTGACGAGCACCTTCGCCATCGGCCGGTGCACGCGACCGTGAAAATCGACGCCGATTCCGAAGTGCGGCCCGAGCGCCTCCCGGATCGCCGCCACGTTGGCGATCACGCGGTCGACCTTGTCGGCCGTATCGACGAACTGCAGTTCCTCGCACGCGTTCATCTTGATCGCGGTGAAGCCGCGGGCAGCCCGCTCCCGGGCCTGGGCGGCCGTCTCGGAGGGCCGGTCGCCGCCGATCCACGAGTAGACGCGGATCCGGTCGCGCACCTTCCCACCGAGCAGCTGATGCACGGGCACGCCGAGGGCCTTGCCCTTGATGTCCCACAGTGCCTGGTCGATGCCCGCAAGCGCGCTCATGTGGATCGGGCCGCCGCGGTAGAAGCCGCCGCGATACATGACCGTCCAGTGGTCTTCGATCTGGGCGGGATCCTTGCCGACGACGTAGTCGGCCAGCTCGTCGACGGCGGCGGCCACCGTGTGGGCCCGGCCTTCGAGCACCGGCTCGCCCCAGCCGCTGATGCCGGCGTCGGTCTCCACCTTGAGGAAGCACCAGCGCGGCGGCACGATGAACGTGGTGAGTTTCGTGATCTTCATGGGCACCAGCAGACCCTGCCGAGGCGAACCGGGCAAGGGGACGGGGCGGGCTGAAGCCTGTCCTACAGTCGATCAGCCCGCGCCGAGAAAGTTTGGCCGCAACCGATATCGGCCGGTTTCGTGACGCTGCAGGATGCCGACGAGGGCGTTGCTCTCGTCGCAGGCCGCGAGGGCGGGGCTCGCGACCCCGTAGTCGAGCAGGTCGCCGCGGATGGCGAGCGCGAGCTGCTTGCCCGCGAGATCGATGCGCGGCAGATGGGCCACGGCCGCCAGCGGCGGCAGCACCGCGGCACGGGCCGCGTCGGGCGCGACTCCATCGAGCGGCAGCGCCCCAGCGATTGAAAACGGCCCGACGGCCGTGCGGATGAGCGACTCCATCACGGCCGTCGTGCCGAGCGCGGCCGCGAGGTCGCGGCCGATCGCCCGCACGAATGTGCCGGACGAACACTCGATCTCGAGGCCCAGCCGCGGCCAGTCGTAGGCCGCGATCTCGAGCCGATCAATGCGGACCGGCTTCGCCTTGAGTTCGAATTCGCGGCCCTTCCGGGCGAGGGCGTAGGCCCGCTTCCCATCCACATGCACCGCGGAGTAGTCGCAGGGTCGCTGGAGGATGCCGCCGCGGAGCGCGGGCAGCGCCGCCTCGATCTCGGCTCGCGAGGGCCGCGGCGGATTGTCTTGTTCCGTGGCGGGCGTCTCCAGATCGTCGGACGGGCTCGAGCGACCGAGCAGGAACGTCGCGGCATAGTGCTTCGGCAATTGATGAACGAAGTCGACGAGTTTGGTGGCGTGGCCGATGCACACCACGACCACGCCCGTGGCCAGCGGGTCGAGCGTGCCTGCATGGCCCACGGCCTTCGTGCCGAGCGCTTTGGCCACGGCATCCACGACGCGCCGCGACGTCACGCACGCGGGCTTATCCACGGCGAGCACGCCGCTCAGGTCGTAGCGCATCGGATCGGGAAGGCGTAGAGTTCGGCAACCTCGGCGGGGGTCTTGCCGGCGAGGCTCACACGCTGGCGGAGCGCGGCCGGGTCGTCCACCGCACCAGCGACGAGACGGTCGAATTTGAGATCGACGACGGCCCCCGTGCGGGCCGGATCCGAGCGGGCATGGCCGAGCGGAAACGCGACAAGATCGCCCCCGAGCGCGCCGAGCGTCGCATGCTCCACCGTCACGCTCGTGGGGATGCCCTCCGGATACTTTGCGTCGTACTCGCGGCCACCGTGGACGATCTCCATCCTGTCGACGAGCCGGGCGATCGCCGGATCGCGGATCGCGGCATCGGAATAGTCGTCGGGCAGGAGCATCAGCGATTCCCAGCCGAGCGGCTCGCCGCGGGCGTGCGCTGCGCGGGCCTTCAGCAGCGTCTTCGCGAGAATGAAGGGGAGTGAGTGATCGGCGGACTGCCGCGTGGTGGGCGTGCGTTTCGCCGGGTCGGCGATGATCGAGTAAGCCGGCTCGTAGATCGCGACACGGATCCGGCGGACCGCGTCGAGATTGCCGGCGATTGCAGGCTGGGACGCGAACAGGTCGACAAGCGATTGCAAGGCCCCGGCCGACTGGTGCTCGTAAAGCCCGAGCTTGAAGTGCATGCCGTGGATCGCGAAGGCGTCGCCGCTCACACCGAGCTCGAGGTCAAACGGGCTTTCGCCGGCGGGGCAAGGCTCGTTGAGCCGGTAGATCGCGAGCGGATTACGAAACACGTCGCGTGGCCCCACGAAGCCGGCGAGCGCACGCTCGGCGCTCTTCACGGCCGCCTCGGCCGCAAGGGCGGCCGACGCCCCCTTCGAGTCGGAAAGCTGATGTCCGGCCCGGATGGCGCGGAAGGGCACGTAGTGGGCGACCACCATCCCGATCGCCGACTCGATCTCGTCTTCGGAGCCGCCGAGGGCCGCCGCATACGCCGCAGCGCTGGCGACCGCGCCATGGTGGACGTGGTCCATCGCATACTTTCGCAGCGCAAACACCTCGGCGAGGCGGCCGCGGATCTCGTCGATGAGCAGCATCACGCGGAGCGTGGCGGCCCCATCGAGCCCGGCCGCACGGGCGGCGGCGAGGGCCACGGGATAGTAGTCGTTGTGCCCGAATTCACCGGCGATCCGCCCTTTGGCGGCGTCGTAGCCGAAGTTGGTGCCGTTGGAGTCCCACTCGCGCACGGCGGAGGCATTCGCCGCCACGGCCTTCTCGATGGCACACGGCTGCGGCGACCCGAAGCACACGCCTCCGCGCGAGCCGATGGGAGGGGGCGACGCCAGCGCTTCCCGGCGCAGGACCGTCGGCGCATTCGCCCCGAGGGCGAGCGCCGATACGCCGCAGCCGACGCTGTCGAGGTGAAACCGCTCGAGCAGCGCAAATGTCGCGGGGCCGATTGGATCGGGGGCCCGCAGGAAATTGATGCAGTGGCGGGCCACGCCACGGGGCCGGTTTTCCGACCCCCGGGGCACGATCGGCTTGCCGTGCGCCCGCACCCCCGGAATCGAACGCGCATGGGAGTGGGGAGATGGCATGGCGACAGGATACACTGGGCGGATGCAACCGTCGCAGTTGGGTCCGTACACGATCGGCGCTCGCCTGGGCCGCGGTGGAATGGGGGCCGTATATGAGGCCACCGACGGAGTGGGCGAGCGTATCGCCGTCAAAGTGCTGGCCTCACACCTCGCCGACGATGCCGGCCTGCGGAAGCGGTTTGATGCCGAGATCGAGACGCTGAAGTCGCTCCGCCATCCGGGCATCGTGCGCCTGCTCGCATTCGGCGAAGAGGACGACCAGCCCTACTTCGCGATGGAGCTCGTGCCGGGCCAGAGCCTCGAGCAGCTGCTGCGAGCCAGCCGGCGGTTCACATGGGAGGAGACCGTGAGCGTGGCCCTCGCCGTGACACGGGCGCTGAAGGTGGCCCACGACCACGGCGTGGTGCACCGCGACCTCAAGCCCGCGAACGTCCTGTTGACCGCAGCCGGT
>CAZDTC010000241.1:0-4207 GCA_964508125.1 uncultured Candidatus Kuenenia sp. | reverse complement strand
GCGGCCGGGGCGGCGGACTGCCGCGGAGGCGGCTGGGGAGCCCCGCCCTGACCGTCTTCGAGGATGAAGGTGTACCCAAGCGGCGTCACCGGCTTCGAGAAGTCTCGGATCATGTCGAGCCCCTTGTCGATCAGGCTCGTGCGCGGGTCGAACTGGAACACGTCGCGATCCTGCCCGCCCGGCTTGAAGATCTGCATCGCGAACGGCATGAGATCCCTGGCCTGGAGAATCAGCTCCACCTTCGAGAAGTTCGCCGCGTCGGCCTGCATCCGCGGCAGCGCCTCGAGCCAGATCTGGTCGGTGACTCCGGGGGGCGTGATCAGTCGCATCGCGTAGCGCTTCTTGAGCGTGTCCGCCTTCGCGCCGAACACAAACGGCAACGGTCCGTCGCTGATCGCCTTGCCCTGCATCTCCGGGGGGAGCTTCGTCTCGCGCAGTTGCCGCTCCGTATGCCGAAACTCGTAGATGCTCGTGCCATTGCACACCCAGTGTTCGCCGGCCTCGCCGGTCTTCGCCTCGTAGCGGCGGGTCTGGCCATTCCACTGCTTCGACTCCTTCACGCGAAACAGGCCCTTGTCGGGATTGGCATACTTGATCTCGCCCGAGCTCTCGGAGAAGGCGAGCCGCTCGCCGCTCGCATCGGCCGGGCTCCAAGCGTTGTATTCCCACTTGTAGAACGTGCACGCCCAGGTGGTGACGGCGGCGTTGCGTCCCTCCCAGGCGGCGAGCAGCCGATCGAGCGCGGCCTGCTCCTGCGGCGTGAGCTGCGGGAAGGCGGGGGCGGCCGGGGCCGGCGCGGCCCCCTGAGCCGGAGCGGCCGGCGCCTGCCCATGGAGCAGCCGCATCGGCAGCAGCGCGACGGCGATCAGCACCGCGACGATGACACGACTGCAGAGCACGGCAGAAACCTCCGGGAGCCGAAAACTACCAGCCTGCGCCGCTCGGAGCGAGGCCGATTTCGCGGCGTTTCGCCTGGGAAAAACACCTTCGCCCGGGTGCTCCTACACTGGTTTCTCCCCGGAGCCCTCCGATGATCGTCGCCACCTTTTCCACGAAGCCCTACGACCGCGAGTTTCTCGAGCAGGCCGCGGCCGGCACCGGCATCGAGTGGCGCTGGTTCGAAAGCCGGCTCGAAGCCGACACCGCCCGGCTCGCCGAAGGGGCCCAGGCTGTCAACTGCTTCGTAAACGACGACTTGGGCGCGGCCGTGCTCGAACGATTGCACCGCCTCGGCGTGCGGCTCGTCACGCTCCGCTGCGCCGGATTCAACCAGGTCGATTTACCTGCGGCTGCACGGCTCAGCCTGCCGGTGGTGCGCGTGCCGGAGTATTCGCCCCACGCGGTGGCGGAGCACGCCGTGGGCCTCGTCTTGATGCTCGACCGCCGGCTCCACAAGGCCTTCAACCGCGTGCGCGAAGGCAACTTCTCGCTCGACGGCCTGCTCGGCTTCGACCTCCACGGCCGCACCGTGGGCGTCGTCGGCACCGGCAAGATCGGCCGCTGCTTCGCGGAGATCATGCTCGGCTTCGGCTGCCGTATCCTTGCCCACGACCCGCGGCCCGACCCGGCCCTCGAGGCCCGCGGCGTGGCCTACGTGCCGCTCGCCGACCTGCTCGGCGACTCCGACATCGTCTCACTCCACTGCCCGCTCACGCCGGCCACGCACCACCTCATCGACGCCGGCCGAATCAAGCTGATGAAGCCGGGCGTGATGCTCGTGAACACGAGCCGCGGCGGCCTCGTGGACACGCGGGCCGTGATCGCCGCCCTCAAAACGGGCCACATCGGCCACCTGGGCCTCGACGTCTACGAGGAGGAGGCCGACCTGTTCTTCGAGGACAAGAGCAGCGAGATCATCGGCGACGACGTGTTCTCCCGCCTGCTCACGTTCCCCAACGTGGTCGTGACGGCCCACCAGGCGTTCTTCACCCGCGACGCCCTCGAGGCGATCGCGGCGCAGACAGTGCGCAACCTCGTCCACTTCGATCGCGGCGAGCCGCTCGAAGCCGTCGTGCGGGCGTGACGGGCCATGGCTTAACTCGCCCAAGCCGGCGCGCGCCACTTGGGGCATGACAGGCGGGACGCCTGTCCTACGTAGCAGCCGCGCGGAGGGCGGCGAGTTCACGGGTGAAGCCGCCGGAGAGGATCGGGAACCGGCACCATGTCTTCGGGTCGAGATTCTCATCGTCGAGGTGGAACGACGGTGCGTAGCGCTCGCGCTTCCACTGGTTGCGGCTCCACAGCGCATAGAACCGCTCGGTCCACAGGGCGAGTTGCTTGGGCGAATGCTGCGGAAAATCGACCACGAGGCGTCGCCAGGCGGGGAGCGGCAGCTCCTTGTCTCGAATCGCCAGCCGCTCGATCCGGTCGAGCACGTCGTAGGGCATGAGGTCGCCCTCGTCGGTCTGGCCGGAGGTGCCGGGCCGGAGTTCGGCCGTGGGCGCCTGGAGGTTGACTGCGGCGAGCGCGGGGATCGGGTCGAGGCCCTCGGGGCCCTCGCGCTCGAGCCACACGAGCCAACGCCTGAGATACGCCTTGTCGATGCCGGCGATCGGGGCGATGCCGCCGGAGGTGTCGCCGTCCATCGTGGCGTAGCCGACGGCCGCTTCGGAGCGGTTGCTCGTGGACACGAGCAGGGCGCCGCGGATGTTGGCGAGCATCCACACACCCGGCGCGCGGGCCCGGGCCTGGATGTTTTGCAGGGCGATGTCATCGCGTTCCCACGTGAGCGGCCGGCCCACGGCCTGCGAGACAATTCCCGTGTAGCCCCGCACGAGCGGATCGACGTCGAACTCGTGAAACTCGGCGCCGAGCGCCTCGGCCAGGCCGCGGGCCGCAGCCCGCGTCACGGGGCCCGAGTTGGCGGTCGACTGGTAGACGCAGGTGAGGGCTGCCCGCACGAGCGCCCGCTCGTCGGCGGAAGCCTCCGCCACGCCGAGCCCGAGCCGCCGGGCCACGACGTCGGCCGACAAGTCGCGGCTGGCGAACCGCACGCCCAGCGCCACGAGGCACGCGACGGCCGAAGAATCGGCGCCGCCGCTCGCCGACACGACGAAGCCGCGCGAGCGACTCTTGCGCATGTAGTCGACGAGCCCGAGGGCCACGGCCCGAGCGAACTCCTCCTCCTTGACCCGGCCCCCCGTCTCCCAGCGATCCCGGCCCTCACGCGGCGGCGTCGGTGCCGCGGCGGCCACTGCCGGAGGCGTGAAGCCGACGGCGATCCGACCGTCGCCATGGCTTGCCGCAGGATCGTGGGCCAGCCGCGCCTGCGCGAGCCGCAGCGCGTCGAGATCGACCACCGCGGTCGTCGCCGCCGAGTCACCGAATCCAAACCGCCGTCCGGCAGCCGCCATACCCGAGGGCACGGCGATGATCACGCCGCCGTCGTACACCGCCCGGCCCGCCTCGTTGCCGAGTAGGTTCGAATACACGTAGGCCGCGCCGCATGCGCGCGCGCCCTCGAGCACGAACCGACGGCGAATCTCGTCCTTGCCAAACGCAAAGTGGCTCGCCGAGGGATTGAGGATCAGGTCGACGCCGCGGGCCGCGAGCGCCGCCGCCGGGCGACCCGCAACCCAGGCATCTTCGCAGATCTCAAATCCGATCCGCACGCCACCGCAGTCAAACCGCAGGTCGCCAAGCGGCACCGTGCGGCCGGCGACGACGAGTTCCGCCTGCCGGCCGGCCGGCCACGGGCGAAACCAGCGCGGCTCGTAGTGGATCCCCTCGCCCGCGAGGTGCTGCTTGCAGACGAGCCCGGCGACGCGGCCATCGACGAGGAGCGCCGCCGCGTCGTAGACGCCGCTCTCGAACCGCACCGGGAGCCCCACGGCGACGGCGATGCCCTGCGTGTGCGGCTCGATTTCCTCGAGCACCTCCCACGCCAGCCGCTGCACGCCGGGCGACTGAAATGCGTCTTCGCAGCCATAGCCCGTGATGCACAGCTCCGGCAGGCAGAGGATCGACACACCCTCGGCCCGCGCCGCGGCGACCGCGGCCACGATCCGGTCGCGATTGCCGTCCCAGTCGAGCGGTGTCTGATTGAGCGCCGTGCCGCCGATTCGGATCAGGTGCATGAGTTCACGCGACGGAGTGTGCCGTCCTTTCGATCATAAACTCTACCCTGCCCGCGCCTGACCGTCGCTGCGCGTGCCCTTCCGTGGGGCAGGCTTTAGCCTGTCAGGACCTGTTGATCGCGCGCCGGCTC
>CAZDTC010000240.1:0-4226 GCA_964508125.1 uncultured Candidatus Kuenenia sp. | reverse complement strand
CTCGGCACGGTGATCGGCATCACCGAAGCGATCGCGCCGCTCTCCCCCACGCAGCTCGAGAACATCTCGGGTGTCGTGGCCGGCCTGGGCGTGGCCTTCGACACGACGGCCACGGCCCTCGCGTTGTCGATGGTGCTCATGTTCCTGCAGTTTGTGATCGATCGCCGGGAGCAGTCGCTGCTCGGGAGCGTCGACAACGCCGCCTGGGCCGCGCTCGCCGGACGGTTCCAGCCCTCCGAAGGTGCCGACGGCACCGCGCTCGCCGTCGCCCGGCTGGGTGAGACGGTGGGCCGGAGTTCGGCGCAGCTGATCGCGGCGCAGGAGCAGTCGTGGCGGGCGCTCGAGCAGTCGGCCGCCGGCAGCATCCAGCACGTGTTCGACGAGACGGCCGGCAGGCTCCAGGCGTCGCTCTCCCGCTCTCTCGACGAAACGCTCGCCAAGTGGAGCGACTCGCTCGTGCAGGCCCAGTCGCACCTGTCCTCGACGCGCGAGGATCGCTGGGCGAAGGCCGCCGACGCGCTGACCGCCGCGATGCGGTCGTTCGAGCACCACCAGCAGGCGATCGCCGGGCAGGCCGAGCTGCTCGCGCGCGTCGTCGATGCGACGCACGACGTCGCGGCGCTCGAACGGGCCCTCGAATCAAACCTCGCCGCGCTCGCCGACAGCGGCCGCTTCGAGGAGACGCTCGCCACGCTCGCCGCATCGGTGCAGCTGCTTGCGGCCCGGGCCCAGGATGCAGCGGCCGAGCCTCGGCGCGTCGATCTGAAGGGCTTCCACCGCGTCGGAAAGGCCGCATGAGCCGCAGGCACCCTCCCGAAGGGCCTACGATCTCCCTGTTTCCGTTTCTCGCCGTGCTGCTGTGCACGATGGGGGCGTTGCTCGTGCTGCTCGTGCTCTTCAGCCGCTCGGCGCGGGAGCAAAGTGCGACGGATTCGGGCGCCGACATCGCCGATCTCGAGCTCGTGAAGGAGAGCCTGGGCTGGCGGCTCGAGCAGTTGGCCGGCGTGCGCGAGCGGACTGCGGCCGACTTGGCGGCGGCCCGGCTGCAACTCGCCGGCGTGGAGGAGCACGCGCGGGAACTCACCGACGAGCTCGAGCGGCTCGAGCGCACGCTCGCTCAGGCCGATGCCGGCGCACAGCGGCCGTCCGACGCCGATCTCGCGGCGCTCGAGGAGAAACTCAAGAGCGCGCGTGAGTCGCTCGACAAGGCCCGCGCGGAGCAGAAGACGAAGCCACCCGCGTATGCCGTCGTGCCTTATGTGGGCCGCAATGGCACGCATCGCCGGCCGCTCTACATCGAGTGCAGTCTCGACGGCGTGTTCCTGCAGCCGGAGGGAGTCCGGCTCTCACCGGGCGACTTCGAAGGACCACCCGGGCCGGGCAATCCCCTCGCGTGCGCGCTGCGGGCTGCCCGCGAGCACCTTGCCAGCCGCCCTGGAGCGTCGGCCGACCCGGCGGCCCAGCCCTATCCCCTGCTCCTCGTGCGGCCGTCCGGCGTGATGGCCTACTACGCCGCCCGCGAGGCGATCCAGTCGTGGGGCAGCGACTTTGGCTACCAGCTGATCGACGAAGATTGGACGCTCGCCTTCCCGCCGCGCGACCCAACCCTTGCCGAGGTGGAGAAACGGGCGATCGACGAGGCCCGGCAGCGGCTGGCCTGGCTGGCGGAGGTGCGGCCCGTGAAAGCGCCACGGCCGACGCAGCAATTCCGCGCCGCCACCACCCGCGGCGGCGTGGTGGCCGAGGGCGGGCCGAGCGTGCTCGGTGATCAGACGCGGTTCGAGTGGAAGAACCAGCAGGCGGCGCGCGGCACAAGCGGAGGCGGTCAGGCGGGTGGAGGCAGTGACGCGCTCGGCACCGGGAGTGGACGTGGCGACGGTGGAGGCAGCGGCAACGGAGCTGGCAGCGGCTCTGGATCCGGCGGCGGCAATGGCATCGGAGGTGGCTCGGGCATCGGGCCTGGCCGACCACTCGCGGCGGGTGCCGGTGCGACGGACGCCGACGGCGAGCGGGCGCTCGGGGGCGGTGGCACGGGCGATGTGATTCTCGGTGGGCCGGCAAGCGCCGGCAGAGCCGGCCGTGGACCTGGGCCGGGTGGTCTCGCAGGCGCTGGCACGAATGGCGCGACGCCAGGCCAGCCAGGAGGCGACGGTGGAGCCGGCACATCGGGAGCGGGCGGCAATGGCGACCGCTATGCGAAGGGATCGAAGTTTGGCGGCGGCGGCGGGTCAAACGGGGGCGACGAGTCCGGCGCGTCGGGCGGCGGCGGTGGCTCGGTCTCGATGAGCGTGCCGGGCGCGCCGGGTTCAGGAAGCAGTGGAAGTGACGGCACTGCACCTGGAGGCACTGCAGCCGGCGGTGCGGCCGCCGGAGCCGCATCCGGTGGGCAGGCATCGATGGCCGCCGGCGGCGAGGCGATGCCGGGGCTGATGCAACAGGGGGCGCGTGGCGGTCAGGCCGGCGGCGGCCAGCAGGCCCAGGCTGGTGCGAGTTCCGCCTCGGCGTCGACCGCCATCGCACAGGCCCGCGGCAAAAACTGGGCGAGCCTCGCCACGCAGGATCGCCCCATCCCGCTCACGCGTCCGATCCAGGTGGAATGCTCGCTCAACGAGTTTCGGCTCCTCGACGACCGTGGCCGGGCCGTCCGCGCTCGGGTCTCCGTGGATGGCGACACGGCAGCCGCCGTCGATCCGCTCGTGAAGGCGATCCATGCCCGCGTCGCCGAGTGGGGGCTCGCCGGGGATCGGATGTATTGGAAGCCGATGCTCGTCCTCTCCGCGACGCCCGACGGCCGCTCGCGGCGCGACGACCTCGAGCGGTTGCTCGCCGACAGCGGCCTCGACACCCGCCACAACGGCCAACAGGACGAGATCCGCAACCTGCCACCGGTCCAGCGCACGAGTTATCTCCACGAGGAACGCTGACCACCCGCCCCGGTTTCGAGGAGCCTCCGCCATGCCCCGCCCCAAGCCCGAAGACATCAGTTCCGCCGGCCAAGACTCGTTTCTCGACGTCGTCACCAACATCGTCGGCATCCTGATCATCCTGGTGATGGTGGTGGGTGGGCGCGTCCAGCAGATCGTGCTCTCGGCGGCGCCGCAGGCGCGGGCCAAGGCGGCCGAGCTCGAACGCGAGATCGAGGAGCGCGACCAGGCGGCGGCCTTGGCCGAGAGCGAGGTCGCCGATCTGGCCGAGCAGGCACGCACCGTCGCCACTGCGGCCGCGTTCGCCGGGGAATCGCGCGTGGCGCTCGCGACGGCCGTCGCAGCGGCGAAGGTCGAGCTCGCGAAGCGCAAAGACTCGGCCGACAAGGAGCGGATCGTGGCTGCGGAGGCGGCATCGCGCCGCAAGGAACTCCAAGCCGAAATCGAGCGCTGCACGCTCGAAGCCGAAGGAATCGCCCACGCGCCGGTCACGGCGAAGGAGGTGCTCGCCTACCCCACCCCGATCGCCCGCACCGTGACGGGTGAGGAACTCCACTTCCAGATCGACCAGGGCCGCATCGCCTACATCCCGCTCGTCGAGCTCTTCGAACTGGCGAAGACGCAGACGCGTCGCCACTCCGGCTCGCTCTCCACGATGGCCCAGCGGATCGAGACCGTCGGTCCGATCCAGGACTTCTCGCTCGACTACGTGATCGACGTGAAGATCGACCAGGCCCGCGGGCAGGTGCTCGTGCGGTCGCGCGAGTGGGTCGTGCGCCCCTCAGGGCCCGGCATCGGCGAGACGCTCGAAGAGGCGATCCAGCCACAGTCGCGGTTTCGCCGCGTGCTCGGCGACGTCCGCCCCGACACCACCGTCACGCTGTGGTGCTACCCGGACAGCTTCGAGCAGTTCCGGGCGCTCCGTGAGGAACTCCACCGGCTGGGCGTGCCCACGGCCGGCCGCCCGATGCCGGAAGGCGCCCCGATCGGCGGCTCGACCGAAGGCAGCAAGAGCGTCGTGCAGTAGATCGCGCCGCGGGGCCCTCCATGGCCCCCGCGGCTTACGCGGGCGTCGTCACAGCCAAGGTGTGCCTCGCCCGCCGGGCTCGCATCGTGCGAGCGGTCTTCAGCCTGTCATACCCTGTTGAGCACCCGCCGGCTCTGCCGCCGGCGCATTCAAGCGGAGTCCAGGCCCGGAAGGCCGGGTCAGTACCAGCCGGCGGAGGCCGGCCAAGGCAAGTTCGACAGGATGTCGAGACTTGCCGTGAAGACAGCAGAGACAGGCTGAAGCCTGTCCTACGA
>CAZDTC010000239.1:0-4231 GCA_964508125.1 uncultured Candidatus Kuenenia sp. | reverse complement strand
GCGGGTGAGTCGATGTGGGCCGATGTGGGGCGACCGTCCCGGTTGCCAATGCGGCCCCGACTCTCGGCAAGCGGGACGCTTGCCCCACGGGTTGCCAATGCGGCCCCGACTCTCGGCAAGCGGGACGCTTGCCCCACGGACCAAAAAAGCCCGGAGCGGAAGCGACGGGATCGGACGGTGTCGGTTACGATACTCAGGTCTTCTTCAAGGTCACCCAGGTCACGCATGCACGTCATCCGGATCGGAATTCTTGGCATCGCGTCGCTCGCGGTGATGCTCGCGGCCCCGCCGTCCTCGTGTTTCGCCCAGGATGCGGCGGTGGCCGACGCCGTGGCGATCACTCCCGACGAGGCGGCGAGCCACGTCGGGGAGAAGTGCGTCGTGGAGATGCGGGTGAACAGCAGTCGGCACATGGCCGACGCCGGCCGCTGCTATCTCAATTCGCACAAGGACTTCCGCGATGCAAGCAACGTCACCGTGGTGATCTTCAGGCGGGGGCTCGAGAACTTCGCCGAGGAGAAGATCGACGCTCCGGCGGAGCACTTCCGCGGCAAGACGATCCGCGTGACGGGCGTCGTCGAGATGTACAAGGACAGGCCGCAGATCAAGGTGGAGCGCGTGGAGCAGATCGAGATCGTGCCCGAGGCGGATGCGGCCGAGGGCGGCGCCAGTCGAGCCGGCGAGGAATGAGCGGCGGGATCACGAGCCATCATGGATGAATTTCTCCGTGCCGCGATCGATGAAGCCCGGCAGGGTTTGGCCGAGGGAGGGATCCCGATCGGTTCGGTCGTCGTCTACGACGGGAGGATCGTGGGCCGCGGGCACAACCGCCGCGTGCAGCAGGGCAGCACGATCCTCCACGGCGAGATGGATGCGCTCGAGCGCACGGGCCGCAAGCCGGCGAGCTTCTACCGCGCGTGCACCCTCTACACGACGCTCTCCCCGTGCCCGATGTGCAGCGGCGCGACCGTGCTCTACAAGATCCCGAAGGTCGTGATCGGGGAGAACAAGTCGTTCCTCGGCGAAGAGCAGTGGCTGAAGAGCCACGGCGTCGAGGTGACCGTGCTCCAGGACGAAGAGTGCATCGGCCTGATGCGCGAATTCATGGAGCGGCACCCGCAGCTCTGGGCGGAAGACATCGGCGTGTGAACGCAGGCGGCCGGGAGGCGAGATTGCCCCCCGGCCGCGCAGTCGATCCGTCCGTGGATCGGGAACGATTTCCGGCGGCCTTGCTCAGGCGGTCGCCGGCTTCTTCAGGAAGCTCACGATCAGGGGCAGCAGGGCGCCCACGATCGCCGAGAGGCCGCCCGTGCCGACGAGGCTGTCGGTCCCGCCGACGAGCGAGCCGAGGGCCGGCACGAGGAGCGGCAGGATCTTGCCGCCGAGGCCGCCGCCCACGAGGCCGAGCACCGTGTTGAGGGCCGGGGTGAGGCCACGATTCTTGAGGAGCGCACCGACGATGTTGCCGCCGGCGCCGCCGGCGATGAGGCTCACGATCCAGCTGATGATCTGGGGATCCATGGAAAACCATCCTTTGCGTAGAAGTTTCGACACCCGCGGGCCGCGCCCTCCGCCGGACGCGGCTCCAGAGAGTGAGTTGCCGTCGGGGCGGGGCGTGTCACGCCGCGATCCGCCCGCAACGAAATTTTTCACGAGTCATGGCCCGAAAATGGCCCGGTCGTGCGGGTGGAACCGGCCAGGCAGAGTTTGCGGCGGTGGAGAGGGGGAGAAGGGCGGGCGACAGGCTGAAGCCTGTCCTACGTTACAGGCCGGCGGCGCCGGTGGTTTCCTTCTCGCGCTGTTCCTTCTTCGCGGGGAACTCGACCACGACGAGCTTCCTGTTTTCCACGTCGTAGGCCCACTCCTGGTAGTAGGGGAGCATCGGCAGCGAGATGCCGTCGGGCTGACCCTTGCCGAGGATGCGGGTCATGAACTCGTCGTACGTCTTCGGGTACTCGCCGTGCTCGGCGTTGTAGTGCTGCATGCGCTGCTCGACGGCGAGCGAGCCCGCCTTGCCCACCTGTGTGCGATAGGCTTCCGAGGCGATCTCGAGGCCGCTGCTCTTGATCGACGTCTCCGCGAGCACGCCGCCCTCCGCGAGCGCCTTGGAGAGCACGAGCACGTTTTGCGTGGTTTTGTTCAGCGTCTGCCGCGTCTGGATCGGGGCCGGCTTCACCTCGGCCTGCGGTGCGGCTGTGGCGGCCGGCTTCTGGTCCGTGGGAAACGCGCCGGGCGCACAGCCCGCGATTCCGAACGCCACGATCGCCGCCCGCCGCTGGATCATCTGCTGAAGCCGATTCATCTCGCACCTCCGAGGGTGAAAAGGGGACGCGGCGCTTTTCGCGTCCGCGACGACCGCTGCACTCACTTTATCGCCGGGCGTTACCGGGCCGGCAAGACCTCGATCATGGCCGGCGGCGAGGCCTGGCCGCCGTCGGGGGCGGCGAGCAGATGAAAGAGCCGGCGGCCGGGGCGGGCCTTGGGGGCGGCGCGGATGGAAAACTCCCGCTCGTTCTCCCCCTCCACGATCAGGAGACCGTTCAAGCCGAGGTCGTCGATGATCAGGCCGTGAGGGAGGTTGCGGTTGGCGATCTCGTTGCCGCCGAAGTCGACGCGGTCGTTGAAATCGCGCCGCTCCACCTGCACCCTGGCTTTGATCGTCTCGCCCGGCCGGATCGTGAACAGGAGCGGCTCCCCCTCGCGGACGACGACCGACGAACCCGGCGCCGGCACGATCGCCACGGTGAGTTTCGGCGCTTCGCCGATCTTGATGTCTCCGAGTGTGCCGACCTCCTGCACGACCTCCCGGCCGCCGATGTCGGCCACCGCCTTCACGCTCACGGCCTTGTCGGCCGCGTCGTCGGGCGCCGCGGCGTCGGCTGCCGCCGAGAGCACGCCCCGGGCACGCATTTGCCCCGCCTCGATCTCGAGAGGGCCGTGGAAGGTGAACCCGGCCGGGAGGTTTTCCACGAGAATCCTGACCGGCCCGTCGAAGCCCTCGCTGCGCGTAACGGCGAACGACACTTCGCGGCTGCCGCCCGGGCTGACGCTCGGATTCGGATTTTCGATCCGCGCCTGGAATGCCGGCCGCGGCTGCCGGATCTCGAGTTTGTAGTGGAAATCGGCCGGGGCGCCGAAGCCGCGCACGTCGGTGACCCTCGCCACATACTCGCCGCTCGCCGGGGGCCTGAACAGGATCTCCGAGTCTTCACCGAGCCGGCGCGTCGGCTCGTCGTCATTCTCGTAGGTGATGCGAAACACGGGCAGCCCGTTGGGCACGGGCGCGGCACCGGGCGGCAGCGGCTCCACGATCCACGCCGGCTCGCCGAGGGCGTGCACAACCGCCGTCGTGTGGAAAAACGTGTGACGGTTGCCCGAGCCGGGATAGACCTCGAAGCCCGAGTCGGGGCCGCGCGGATAGAGCCAGAGCTTCGTCACCTCGCCATTGGCATAGAGATATTCGTCGAGCTCCATCTCCTCCCAGTTGTGGAGGCGGAAGTCGTCGGTCTGGCGTGAATCCTTGCCGCGGAACGTGAGCCAGGAGTCGCGGATGGCCTGCAGCACGACCTGCTCCACCGGCCGGCCCTCGGCGTCGAGAATCTCGAGCCGCGAGTCGAGCTTTGATTTCGGCGCCCTTGATGCGGCGGTCACCTGCAGGACGAGCGGCACGCCCGCCTGGGCCGTGAAGCGGAAGCAATCGGCATCGCCGGCGGCCTGGATCGCGCCGGCGATCGCGATGGGCGCCGAGGCCGGTTGCGCCCGGTAAGGCGAGTCGTTGGGCTCCGCCTCGGCGAGCGTCGTCGTGGGGCGACCGTCCCGGTCGCCAAGTGCGGGCACAGCGTCCCGGTCGCCAAGCGTGGGCCGACCGTCTCGGTTGCCAAGCGACCGGCCCGCGACTTCTCCCGCCACACCTTCGATCACATCGAGCGAGCCGTCCATCCGCCCGACGAGAAACCGTTCGCCGGCCTCTGGCACGACCGCCGCCACGACATCAGGCTGCCGCGGCAGGTCGTGTTCGAGCACGAGGTCGGGCAGGCTCCAGGATTTCAGGGAGCGATCTTCGGCCGTCGTGATGATCCTGCGGCCGTCGGCGGCGAGCGACACCGCCACGATCGGCGCTTCGTGCGCAAAGCGGGAAAGCAGCGGCGGATTGATCGCCGGCGCGTCGAGCGAGACGAGCTTCCAGAGGTGGATCCGCTTGTCGCGGCCGACGCCGATCACGCGGCCGCCA